>JAODNL010000054.1 GCA_025465405.1 Pseudonocardiales bacterium
GAAATGCGGGGAGATGATCACCGCGAGCAGGACCAGCAGGCCGACGCCCGGGATGGCGCGGACGGCGTTGACCCCCGCGACGACGAACGAGCCGCGTCCGGTGTGCCCGATCGCCAAGCCGAGCGGCAGCGCGATCGCCGCCGCGATGGCGAGCGCGATCAGCGAGTACCGGATGTGATCCAGCAGCTCGGTCGGGATTCCGGTGAATACCCGCGAGTCGCGCCAGTGCGCCGGGTCGTTCAGCCAGCTGATGACGTTGGAGATCATCGGGCCGCCACCGCCCTTCGCCAGGGGGTCGCCGCTCGATTGGCCAGCACGATCACCACGTCGAACACCGTCGCGAGCAGGACGCACAGCACGATGCCGAGCACGATCGGCGGGTAGTACGCCGTCGGAGTGGACAGCTGGATGCCCTGGTCGAACAGGCGGCCCAGGTTGTTCATGCCGATCGTGCCGGCCACCGCGACGAGGCTCACGTTCGACACCATCGCCACGCGCAGACCGGCCGCGATCACCGGCACCGCGATCGGCAGCTCGACACTGACCAGGCGCCGCACCCGGCCGAAGCCCATCGCGGTCGCCGACTGCAGCACGTCGTCGGGCACCGACGCCAAGCCGTCGGCGACCACGCGGACGAGCAGCGCGACCGAGTAGACGGTGAGCGCGATCGGAACCTGCAACGGATCGAGCGATTTCAGGCCGAACAGCGGCGGCACGATGACGAACAGCGCGATGGACGGGATCGTGTACAGCAGACCGGTGATCGAGAGCATGGGCGGATACACCCAGCGATACCGGCGCGCCAGGTAGCCGAGGGGCAGCGAGATGGCCAGCCCGATCACGACGGGCAGCGCGGACAACCACACGTGATCCCACAGCCAGCCGAGGTCCTCGTGCCGGTGGTCCAGGAAATAGGCCCAGAAGTGCCAGGGCGACGAGTCGGCGCTGCTGGCAACGATCACGACGCGGCCCGCCCGCCCTGCGCTCCCGCGGTCCGTGACGCGGCGGCGTGCTGCTCGATGCGCTCCAGTACTTCGGCCGCCGTGATCGTGCCGAGCAGCCGGCCGTCGCCGTCGACCACGACCCCCCGACCGCTCGGCGACGACAGCGCCGAGTCGAGGGCCTCACGCAGCGTGCCGTCCTCCTTCGCGAGCGTGCCGCCCAGGTTGACCAGCTCGGGCGTGACCTGGCCGGTCAGCGCATCGTCGGGCACCCGATCGACGGCCAACCAGCCGACCGGCGCGTTGTTGTCGTCGACGACCAGCACCCAGCCGTCACGCGCGCGGTCCTTCGCCTGAGACAGGTCGCTGCCGAGCCGCACGGTCGGCTCGTCGCTGACCGGCAGCCGACCGGCAGACGCGAAGCCGAGCGCCCGGTAGCCCCGGTCGCGGCCGACGAAGCCCGCGACGAACGGGTCCGCGGGGCTCGACAGCAGCTCGGCCGGCGTCGCGATCTGCGCCAACCGGCCGCCGACCCGCAGCACGGCAACCTGATCGCCGAGCTTGATCGCCTCGTCGATGTCGTGCGTGACGAACACGATCGTCTTGCCGAGGTCACCCTGCAGCCGCAGGAATTCCTGCTGCAGTTGGGCGCGCACCACCGGGTCGACGGCGCTGAACGGCTCGTCCATCAGCATCACCGGCGGATCGGCGGCGAGCGCCCGGGCAACCCCCACCCGCTGCTGCTGCCCGCCCGACAGCTGCGCCGGGTAGCGCTTGGCGAAATTCGCGGGCAGGCCGACCAGCTCGAAGAGCTCGAGCGCGCGCTTCCTGGCCTGCTTCTTGTCCTGCCCGAGCAGGTACGGCACGGTCGCGACGTTGTCGACGATCGTGCGGTGCGGGAACAGCCCGGCGTGCTGGATGACGTATCCGATTCCGCGACGCAGCGAGGTCGGCGACTCGGTGGAGGTGTCCCGGTCGTCGATGAAGATCCGGCCGCCGGTCGGCTCGATCATCCGGTTGATCATGCGAAGGCTCGTTGTCTTGCCACAGCCGGACGGCCCGACTAAGACGGTGATCTGGCGCGACGGCGCGACGAGGCTGAGCTCGTCGACGGCCTTCGTGCCGTCGGGATAGACCTTCGAGACCGATTCGAACCGAATCACTCGCCAGTCACCTCTCTCAGCGTGGGTACTTCCCGTGGGGTGCCGAGTTGGTCGGCGATAGCCTGCGCCTCACGGCTGACAATGTGGCCGTAGGCATGCATCGTGCGGTCGTCGATGCGGTAGGTGGGCCCGAGCAGGCTGAGCGCTCCGGCGATTCCTCCCGGCCGCCGGATCGGCGCCGCGATCGCGGTGACGTCGGGTTCCATGCGGTCGCGCTCGGCGACGTACCCGACGGCCGGCACGGACCCGGTGAGCGCGTGGCCCACGGCGAGGTTCGCCAACGGCACCGACCTGCCGACCCAGCTGGTGTGGCGCACGGCGTGGGTTCCCTCGACCATACCGATGTAGATGGCGGTGTCGCCGGGCCCGGTGATGCTGAGATAGGTGGACTCGCCGGTCGCGGCGACGATGCGGCGCATGGCCGGCTCGGCTAGGCGGACCAGCGACTGCCGGCCCAGCGCGAAGGCGCCCAGCTGGATGAGCCGGGCACCGGCGCTGAAGGAGCCGCCGCTGTCGCGCACCACGAAGCCGGACGACTCGAGGGTGCGTAGCAGGCGTAGCGCGGTGCTGGTCGGCAACTGGGCCCGGCGCGCGCATTCCGACAGCGTGATCGAGCCTTCGGTGCACACCGCGGCGAGCAGCTCGAGCGCTCGGTCCACCGTGCGAGTCGAGCCCGGCGAGGCCATCGCCGTCATCGGGACCCCCGTCCACGGTTTTCATTACGTAGCAGCCCTTTGCCGTTCCGCGGTAGGGTGGCACACTCCTCGCGGTAAGGGAAGGCCCAATTCCGCGTTGTCCTCGGATCGATATCGCGATGTGACGCACCGAACCGGCGCGAAAATGGGCATTCGATAAGAGTATTCCTACCGATCCGATAGAGAAAATCAGAGGGCTTCGTGATCGTCGTGGACGGCGACCGGCTGACGCCGGTCGAGATCACCCGGCTGGCCTACCGGCTCGACGAGTTCGTGCTGGCTGAGGCGGCCCTGTCCCGCGCCGAGCGGTCCTACCAGTTCGGCGAGCAGACCGCGGCGCGGCGTCCGATCTACGGCCGGTCGACGGGTGTCGGCGCCAACCGGGACGTCATGCTCGTGAACCCGGCGGCGCAGGCCGAGGCCCTACTGCGCAGTCACGCAACAACGTCGGGCACGGCGCGCAGCCGCGAGCGGGTCCGGGCGATGCTCGCGGTACGGCTCAACCAGCTGGCCGCCGGCGGAAGCGGCGCGTCGCCGGACGTGCTGCGCGCGCTGGCCGCGATGCTCGCCGAGGACGCCCTGCCGCCGGTCCGCGAACTCGGCAGCGTCGGCACTGGCGACCTGCCGGCGTTGGCGTCGACCGCACTGGCGCTGGCCGGGCTGCGGGCCACCTCGCCGCCACTGACGCGGACCGTGCGGATGGCGATCGGCGACGCGCTGCCGTTCCTGAGCAGCAACGCCGCCGCGCTCGGCGACGCCGCGCTGGCCCTCGTCGAGATCCGCAAGCTCGCCCGGGCGTCGCTCGTCGTAGGCGCGCTGACCTTCCTCGCCGTCGACGGCAACCCCGAGGCGTTCGACCCGGCTGTCGAGAGGGCGACGCCGTTCGAGGGTGCGCGGCAGGTGTGCCGGTCGATGCGCGGCCTGATCGCCGGCGGCGCGCCGCCGGCGCGGATCCAGGACCCGTTCGGGCTGCGAGCCCTGCCTCAGGTGCACGGCGCACTCGTGGACGCGCTGGCCGCGCTGGACACCACGATCACTCGCATGGTGAACGCGCCATCGGAGAATCCCCTGCTGCTGCCGGACGCGGGACTGGCCCACCACGGCGGCTTCCACGCCGCGTATCTGGCGCAGGCGCTCGACGGGGCGCTGCTGGCCCTCGCCCAATCGGCGCAGCTCGGCCTGGCCCGGCTCACCATGCTCAGCGAGCCCATGTACACCGGCCAGCCCTCGTTCCTGGGTGACGGAACGCCCGCAGCGTCCGGCGTCATGATCGTCGAATACGTCGCCGCGTCCGCGCTGGCCGGCCTACGCGCCGTCGCCCAGCCGGTCAGCATCCAGACCGTCACGCTGTCCCGGGGTGTCGAGGACGACGCGAGCATGGCCGGCCTCGCCGCGCAGCAGGCACTGCAGGCCGGCGCGGACTACCGCGTCGCGCTGGCCTGCGAGCTGGTGGCGGCGGTCCGCTGCCTCCGGCTGCGGGCGGTGCCACCGACGCCGGCGCTGGCCGAAGCCGTCCTCGCGTGCTCGTCGCTCGATCCGGACACCACCGATCGCGATCTCACGCCGGACCTCGACACCGCGGCCGGCCTGCTGGACGACCTCGCTCAGATCATGTCGTCGAGCGGGCGCAGCTCGTCGGCGTAAGACACCGAGGTGCGATGCAGCATCCCGGACGGGCTGACCGCGTACTGACCCATCCGCCACAACGGCGGGGAATAGGCGTGGATCGAGACGCTGCCGGCGTCACGCCCGGTGAGCCGGTGGATGTGATCCGGGCCGAAGGCGTACGCCGCGCCGGCCGCGACGTCGGTCGCGAGACTCGGCTGGGCGAGGGACAGGTTGTGCTCGGTGAGGCAGCCCTCGACGACCGCCACCGCGCCGGACGAGATGTCGTGGTCGTGCCATCCGGTGTCGTTGGCCGGCGTCCAGCACAGCACCCATACATCGACGTGGGCGTCGCGGTGCAGCGACACATAGTGCCGGTTCTGGTCGTCGTAGGCGACGTGTTCCTGCCACAGCTGCGGCGATGCGGCGACAGCCGAGACCAGCTCGAGCAGCTCCCGGCGGTCCAGGTCCCGGTCGGGGAGGCCGGCGAACGGTGCCGGCGAGGGCGCGCCGGCCAACTCCACCCACGGCCGCGCGGATCGCGCGGGGACGCCGTCGGTGGCGGGCCGGGCGGCAATGACGGTGGCCTCGTCGGCGACGGGCCCTTCGACGCGCTCGCTGGCGGCGGTCACGGGCGTTCTCCTTCCAGCAGTCGGGTCGGGTTCGTGACGGTGATGGCCACGCGGGCGGCGGCTCCGAGCACCGGGTCGACGGGGACGGCATAGGGGCGGTCGCTGCCGAGCACGATGACGTCGATGCCCAGCGCGCGGGTCAGGGCGTCCACGGCCTGGCGGCCGTAGGACGAGGTCTCGACGAACACGTCGCGGTCGACGACCACCCGCCCACCGCCGCGAGCGGCGTACCGCTCGTGGTGCAGTGGCGCCAGCCCGGCACCGGCGGCGAAGCAGATGCGCAGTGCCGGCAGCAGGGTCCGGCCCGTCTGCTGCCACGACCACCAGGCGGCGTGCAGTTGCGCCACGTAGTCGACGACCGGCGGCCACCAGGGCGGCAGGTCGGACGCGCCGCGCGCCAGTGGCCCGGGGTGGACGAGAACGGGGCGGTCCAGCTCCTCGCACAGCCGCAGCACCGGCGCGGCGCGTTCGAGTCCGGCCGGCGTCGCCAGCTCGTCGGCCGGTACCTGGAGTCCGGCGAGTCCGGCCGGTCCGGCCAGCCCGGCCGGCCCGCCGGACAACCGCTGCTTGAGACCGTCCAGGTCGGGCTCGACGTGGTTGACCGAGGCCCAGCCGCGGAACGGCTCCGGCAGGTCGAGCAGCCCGTCGTGCCAGGCGTCGAGCAGCGGCTGCGCCTCGTCCGGTACCAGCCGCTCGATGCCGAGCGGGCTGGACAACGACAGCAGGATCCGGCCGCGGTCGGGATCGAGCTGACGGCGCCGGTCCGGATCGTGGTCGGCCGGATCAATGGTGAACGGCGCCTCGTGGGCGGTGTGCAGGGTCCAGCCCCGCATCATCGGGGGCCGCATGCGCAGCCGAAGCGCCTCGACGAATGCGGGCGGCCAGAGGTGCTGATGGACGTCCACCGTGGCCGAAGGCGGCAATGAAAGCTCCTAGTGAAGCGATTCAGTGATCCGTTTCAGTGAACCGCTTCACCACTGCTGGTGTCAAGCCGATAGGCTCCTCCGATGCCCCAGAGACCGCGGCGTGTGACGATCCGCGACATCGCCGAGGAGACTGCGCTCTCCCCGGCTGCCGTGTCGTACGCCTTGCGGGGTCTTCAGGTCCCGGTCGAGACGCAGGAGCGCGTGCGTGCTGTCGCCGAACGCCTCGGTTACCAGGCCGATCCGATCGCACGCGCGCTGGCGTCCGGGCGGACCGACTACGTCGGGGTGCTCTGCGGCTCGCTGGGCGACATCTTCCAGCAGTCCGTGGCCGCTGGGCTGGGTCGCGGGTTACTGGAGGTATCCCGGCACGCGCTGATCGTCGACGCGTCCAACGACCCCGACGTCGAGGCGTCGCTGGCCACGCAGCTCGTGGACCAGCGGGTCGACGCGCTCATCGCCCTGCCCGTCGACCCAGGCGCGAAGCACTGGGCCCAGATCGCCGAGCACACCGTGCTCATCTCGATCGGCGACGGCCTGCCGGCCGCGGCGACGGCCGCCGAGGTCGTGTTCGACAACGAAGCCGGGGTGTCCGACGCGCTGCACACGCTGGCCAAGGCCGGGCATCGCAAGATCGCGGTCATGACGCCGGGCCGGCTGGCGACGCCCGACCGGCCCGCTGAAATCGTCGTGCACCGGATAGCGAAGGAACTCGGACTGCGGGTCACCTTGCACACGAGCCCGCATGAGCTCGACGGTGCCTCAGCGGTCGCCCTCGAGGCGTTGCGGGAGGCCGATCCGCCGACGGCGTTCTTCTGCCTCGCCGACTCGATGGCCTACGGCGTGTACGCGGCCGCGCGCGAGCTGCTCCTGTGCGTGCCCGACGATCTGTCCGTCCTCGGCTACGACGACTACCCGGTGTCCCGCCTGCTCACGCCACCGTTGTCGAGCTACCGGTGGCCGGTCGACGTGCTCGTCAGCGCCGTCGTCGAGCGCACGGTCCGGGCAATCGAGGACGGCAAGCGCACCCGGCGCAAGGTGCTCGAGCCGACCGCCCAGCCCCGAGCGTCGGTCGGCCGGCCGCGGCGCAACCACTGAGCATCCGCTACGCGTCGTTGACCTTGCGCTCGATGCCGCCGAGGCGGCGCACGAAGCCCGCGCCCGGAATCTCGTTGAGCAGCCGGATGACCCGCTCGAGCGTGACGGTCAGCTGGTCGAGCGGGGCGATGAGCGAAGCGGTGGCACCCTCGATCGTCGACACCACCTTGTCCAGCCGGGTCACGGTCTGATTGAAGCGCTCGAGCGAGTCGTTGAACGACTTCATGGTCGTCGGCAGCTGGCTGACGAGCCGGGCGTTCTGTTCGAGCATGTCCTGCAACCACTGGGCCTGGCTGTCGGCCTGCTTCACGAGATCACCGACCACCGGGATCGCGCCGACGGCGGACGGGACGCGCGAGATCTTGGCCACGCGAGATTCATAGCCCGTGGGCCCCTGCGGTGTCGACTCACCAGACGGCGTGCCGCTCACCACATCGCCACACACATGTGGTTACCGCTGTGTAAACACGATTAGTCTCTGAGAGTTCTCATGACGTCCGATGAGGAGAAGACCTGTGGCTTTGCGCCTGACCCTCGCCTTGTTGATGCTCGTCGTGACGGCTGCCGTGGCCGGCCGCCGCATCTTCTGGCTGACGAAGCTGATCCGCTCGGGTCGACCTGCGCTCGGTCGCACCGACCAGATCGAGGAACGCCTCAAGGGACAGGTCGTCGAGGTCTTCGGCCAGAAGAAGCTGCTGAAGTGGAGCGCGCCCGGACTCGCGCACTTCTTCACGTTCTGGGGCTTCATCATTCTCGGCCTCACGATCGTCGAGGCCTACGGCGCCCTGGTGATCAGCAAGGACTTCGCGTTCCCGTTCTTCGGCCACGCCCGCTGGCTCGGCGCGGCGGAGGACTTCTTCGCGGTCGCGGTGCTGCTCGCGATCATCTTCTTTGCGATCAACCGTCTGGTGAACGCGCCCGACCGGGCCCACCGGGCGAGCCGCTTCTACGGCTCGCACACCGGGCCGGCCTGGGTGATCCTCGGGATGATCTCTCTCGTCGTGATCACGCTGTTCATCTACCGCGGCGCGCAGTACAACACCGGGCACTTCCCGTGGGGCCGGTCGAAGGCGCCGTTCGCGTCCTACCTGGTGGCCAAGGCACTGGGCACCGGCGCGTACAACCAGGGCCTCGAGACGTTCTTCCTGCTCGCGCAGATGGCCGTGATCTTCGGCTTCACGATCATCGTCACCTACTCCAAGCACCTGCACATCGCGACGGCTCCGCTGAACGTGCTCACCAAGCGCGAGCCCGACGCGCTCGGTTCGCTGCTGCCGGTCACGGACACCGAGGGCAAGCCGATCGACTTCGCCGACGCCGAGAACCTCTCCGAGGACACCGCGTTCGGCAGAGGCAAGATCGAGGACTTCAGCTGGAAGGGTTACCTGGATTTCGCGACGTGCACCGAGTGCGGCCGCTGCCAGTCGCAGTGCCCGGCCTGGAACACCGACAAGCCGCTGTCACCGAAGCTGCTGATCATGGACCTGCGCGACCACCTCTTCGCGAAGGCTCCGTACATCCTCGACGGCAAGACGGTGCCGGACGGCGCGGAACCGAACTTCGTCGCCGAGAGCGAACACGGCCACCACGTACCGGAGGCCGGCTTCCCGCGCGTCGAGGGTTCCGGTATCGAGCAGGCATTGCGCCCGCTCGTCGGCGACCTGGCCAGCGGCGGCGTGATCGACCCGGATGTGCTGTGGTCCTGCACCACGTGCGGCGCGTGCGTCGAGCAGTGCCCCGTCGACATCGAGCACATCGACCACATCGTCGACATGCGCCGCTACCAGGTGCTGATCGAGTCGGCGTTCCCGTCCGAGGCCGGCGTGATGCTGCGCAACCTGGAGAACAAGGGCAACCCGTGGGGTCTCGCGGACAAGGGCCGCGAGGAGTGGACCGAGGGCCTCGGCTTCGAGGTCCGGCGGGCCCAGCCGGGCACCAGGCTCGACGCGGTCGTCGAGTACCTCTTCTGGGTCGGCTGCGCGGGCGCGCTGGAGGACCGCTCGAAGAAGGTCACCCGCGCCTTCGCCGAGTTGCTGCACGTCGCCGGCGTCGAGTTCGCCGTGCTCGGCGCGGCTGAGACGTGCACCGGCGACCCGGCGCGGCGCCTCGGGAACGAGTTCCTGTTTCAGATGCTCGGCATGCAGAACGTCGAAACGCTGAACTCGGTCACCCGGGCCGATCCGCTGAAGATCGTCGCCACCTGCCCGCACTGTTTCAACACGCTGTCGAACGAGTACCCGCAACTCGGCGGCCACTACGAGGTCGTGCACCACACCCAGCTGCTCGCGCGGCTCGTCGGCGAGGGGCGGCTCACGCCCGTCGAGCCGGTGGACAAGAACGTCACTTACCACGATCCGTGCTACCTCGGGCGGCACAACAAGGTCTACACGCCACCGCGCGACGTGCTCGGGGCGATTCCGGCCCTCACGTCGCACGAGATGCACCGTTGCAAGGAGCGCGGCTTCTGCTGCGGCGCCGGCGGTGCCCGGTTCTGGATGGAAGAGAAGATCGGCAAGCGGATCAACCGCGAGCGCACCGACGAGGCGATCGGCCTGGACCCGGACCTGATCTCCACGGCCTGCCCGTTCTGCATGGTCATGCTGTCCGACGCCGTCACCGAGAAGAAGGCCGACGGCTCGGCGAAGGACCACGTCCAGGTCCTCGACGTGGCGCAGATCCTGCAGCAATCGCTGGCCGCCGCCCCGCCGGTCTGAACGCCGGCCCCCGTTATCCGGGCCATGCGCTGAAATCCCTAAGCGAACACTGAACCCGGACGTGACGGCAGACCGGGTCGGCCAAGTAACGTCTTTGCGGTGAGCAGCCAGCGCGACGTCGTCGACTACGCCCTGCAGAGGCGGGCGCTGCTGGCTGACGTCGCCTGCGGTCGCACGTCCCTCGGCGAGGCCTGCGACGCGCATCCGTACCTGCTGCTCGCGGCCAAGCACTACGGCGACCCGACGCCCACGCCGTGCCCGGTGTGCGACAAGCGCCACCAACGCCACGTCCACTACGTCTACGGCGCCTGCCTCGGCCGGGCCGCCGGTCAGGCGAAGTCACGCGGTGAGCTGGCCGACCTCGCCCGCACCCACGACGAGTTCGACGTCTACGTCGTCGAAGTGTGCCCGGACTGCGGCTGGAACCACCTGATCCGCTCGTTCGTACTCGGCCACTCCGGCGGCGAGACGCTCAGCGCGGCCGACGGCTGATCGTGCCAGGACCGGAACGGTTGGAGAAGCTCCAGAAGGGCGGCCCCAAGCGAGTGCGGGCGGACAACACGCCCCTGCGCGAGCGCCTGGCGCACCTGCCCACGTGGTGGAAGAAGCGCCGCCAGGCCAAGAAGAAGCGGTTGGCCGCGATGAGCCGGCGACGCCGGATCCTGCGCCGGATCGGGCTGCTCGGCACCTGGTTTCTCGGCTTCGTCGCGGTGCTCACCGTCGCCACGGTGGTGCTGTTCTACACGCTCAGCAACGTCCCGCGGCCGGAGAGCCTGCCGCTGCCGCAGGTGGCCACGATCCTGTACTCCGACGGCTCGGTGATGGCTCGCATCGGCGACGTCAACCGCACCATCGTGAAACTCGAGCAGGTACCCGCACAGGTGCGCTGGGACGTGCTCGCCGCCGAAGATCGTGGCTTCTACAAGAACCCCGGCGTGTCGATCAAGAGCACCCTGCGGGCGGCACTCAGCGACCTCACCGGCGGCAACACGCAGGGCGGCTCGGGCATCACCCAGCAATACGCGAAGAACGCCTACCTGAGCGACGCGCACACGCTGACCCGCAAGCTCAAGGAACTGATGATCGCGGTGAAGCTGGCGCGCCAGTACTCCAAGGACCAGATCCTCGAGTTCTACCTCAACACCGTGTACTTCGGCCGGGGCGTCTACGGCATCCAGGCCGCCGCCCAGAGCTATTTCGGCCGGGACGTCAGCAGGCTGAGCGTGGCGCAGGGCGCCGTGCTCGCGGCCTTGCTCCGGGCTCCGAGCTACTACGACCCGGCGGTCAACCCCAGCGCGGCCAAGGCGCGGTGGCAGTACGTCCTCGACGGGATGGTCAGCACCGGACACCTCACGAGGGCGCAGGAGGCGAAGCTGCGCTTTCCGAAGGTCCTGCCTCCGAAGGACACCACCGGCCTCGGCGCCACCGGGCCGAACGCGCTGATCGTTCAACGCGTTCTGGCCGAACTGGACGCTCACGGCATCTCCGAGGCCGAGATCTACGCGCGCGGCCTGCGCATCCAGACCACGATCGATCCGAAGGCGCAACAGGCGGCCCGGACCGCAGTCGACCAGACGTTCGCCAACCTCACGCCCCAGCAGCGCAATCTCAAGAACGCTCTCGTCGCGGTCAACCCGGCGAACGGCGCCGTCCTCGCGTATTACGGCGGGCCGAACGGAAAGAACTATGCCGGCAAGATAGACAATTTCGACTACGCCGGGCTCGGTTCACGACCGCCAGGTTCCTCGTTCAAGCCGTTCACGCTCGCGACGGCACTGACGCAGACCCTCCAGAAGGCATCCGGCAAGCCGCACTACACGATCGACAGCTACGTCGACGGCAGCTATCAGGTGACGATTGACGGAACGGTGATCAAGAACGATCCGGGCGACGCGAGCGTGAGCAGCTCCTCGGTGTCGATCCGCAACGCGATGAAGTACTCGCTGAACACGACGTTCGACCAGATGGCGTTCACCGTCGGCCCGGCCAACGTGGCGGCGACCGCGCATGCCGCGGGCGTCCCGAAGTCGATCGACGGCCGGCCGAGCCTGGTCGGCGCGAACGGCAAGACCGGCTTCGGCATCGGTATCGGCGACTACGCGGTCCGACCGCTCGACCAGGCCGTCGGCTTCGCCACCCTGGCCAACAACGGCACCCGCAACGACGCGTACTTCGTGCAGAAGGCGACGGACTCCAGCGGCGCGGTCGTCTACCAGCACAAGTCCGCCGCGGCCCGCGCCCTCGACCCGAAGGTGGCCAACGACGTCACGCTTACCTTGGAGCCGATCGCGGGCTGGTCGAACGACCCGCTGTCCGGCGGGCGCGTCTCGGCGGCGAAGACCGGGACCGAGGGAATCCAGAACGACCCGAGGGGGAACAACAGCGACGCCTGGATGGTGGGGTACACGCCCCAGGTCAGCGCGGCCGTCTGGACGGGCAGCGGCAACTCGACGACGCCGATCTACAACTCCTACGGCGGCGCCGAGTACGGATCCGATCTGCCCGGCAAGACGTGGAAGATGTTCATGGACACCTACCTCGCGGACAAGGCGTCCCTGCCGATGGCGACCACGCAGATGATCACCGGCGGCCAGAGCACGGCGACGGTCCCCGTGACCACGCCCACGCCGACCCCCACGAAGTCGAAGACACCGTCGAAGACCCCGACGCCGACCTTCAGCCGCAGGACCGGCTTCTCGTCCGTACCAGCGCCGACGACGCCGACACCGACGCCGACGACCTCCATCCCGGCGACCCCGACGCCCGTGTGCACGACCTCCGTGCTGGGACCCCCGCCGACGTGCACGACGCCACCCGCCGCGCCGACACCGGGCGGCTAGTGCTCGGCATGCCAGGATGAGCCGGTGACGTCTGTTGCCGAAGCCGGCGGTGAAGCCGACGGTGCAGGAGACGTCGACGAGCGAACGCCACCCCCGCCGAGCCACGTCGATCCGACGGTCTCGCGGGGCAGCGCCGCGATCGGCGGCGTGTGGGGACGGCATGCCGGCATCCGGCCCTCGACCTGGTGGACGCCGCTGCGAGTAGTACTCGCGATGACCTGCCTCACCATGCTGCTCGGTTTCGCCGTGAAAGCACCGTGCGCCAACGCCGACTGGACGGGCAACAAGCAGTACACGCACATGTGTTACTCGGACGTCGTCCCCCTGTGGGGCGACGAACGGCTCGATGTCGGCGCGGTCCCGTACCGCGACACGGCCGTCGAGTACCCGGTCCTCACCGGCGGGTTCATGTGGTTGACGGCCGAGCTGACCCGCGGCGTCCACGCCCTCGACAGCAAGTGGTCCGAGATCGTGATCTTCGGGGTGATCACCGCGGCTCTGCTGAGCGTCTGCGGGCTGGTGGTCACCGCCGGCACCGCCCAAGCGGCCGGACGGCGGCCCTACGACGCGGCGATCTTCGCGCTGTCACCGCTCCTGGCGCTGCACGCGTTCACGAACTGGGATCTGCTCGCCATGGCGCTGACCAGCGGCGCCCTGTGGGCCTGGGCCAGACGCAAGCCGGTGTTGGCCGGCGCGCTCATCGGGCTGGGGACGGCGGCGAAGCTGTATCCGATCCTGCTGCTCGTCGCCATCGGCATCCTGGCGCTGCGGACCCGCCGGTACGCGCCTGCGGTGTGGGCGGCCGTCGCGGCCGTGTTCGTGTGGCTGGCCGTGAACCTGCCCGTGGCGATGGCGTACTACCCGGGCTGGTCGGAGTTCTACCGGTTCAGCATCAAGCGCCCGGCCGAGCGGAGCACGGCGTGGGCGATGATCCGCACGCTGACCTCGGGCAGCGTGCGCTCGACAGAATCGCCGTACTGGGTACCACCCGGAGTCGCGGTCGCGCTGGCCCTGATCGCCGCCCTGCTCGCGGTCGTGTGGGTGGGCCTGCGCGCGCCGGCCAAGCCCCGGCTGGCCCAGCTCGCCTTCCTGGCGGTGCTCGCGTTCGTGATCACCACGAAGGTCTGGAGCCCGCAGTATTCGCTGTGGCTGCTGCCGCTGATCGCGCTGGCGCGGCCGCGCTGGCGGATCACGTTGGTGTGGCAGTTCGCCGAGGTCGCCGTCTGGTTCCTGACGCTCACCCTGCTGCTCGGCCAGCTTCCCGGGCTGGACTCGCACGGCATCGCCTACGGCTGGTTGATGCTCGCCCTGGTCGTCCGCGACGCGCTGCTGCTGACCATCGCCGGGCTGGTCATCCGCGAGGTGTGGCACCCCGAGCTGGACGTCGTGCGGGCCCAAGGTGCCGACGACCCTGGCGGTGGCTACTTCGACGGGGCCCCCGACCATCGGCCACGACGCGCGGCGGCACCGCTGGTCGAGGTCACCGCCACCTAGCGGCGCGGCCTCGGCTGTCCCCGGCCCCAGTGCACGGCCGACGCCGTGATCAAGAGACCTCCCGGGTCGATTATCGACCGAGGTGGTTTGTTGATCACGGAGATCGGAGGGGGTTGCGCCGCTATCCGGCGAGCGCCGAGCGCAAGTAGGAGATGTCGGCGTGGTGTCCTTCGGCCGGCGTCTCGACGATCACGTCCGACCCGGCACCGCGACAGATCTCGGCGATGACGGCCGGATCGATCTGACCGTTCTCGAGGTTCGCGTGCCGATCAGCGCCGGAGTCGAAGGCGTCGCGGCTGTTGTTGGCGTGCACGAGGTCGATGCGTCCGGTGATCGCCTTGACCCGCTCGACGATGCCGGCCAGGTCCTCGCCACCGGCGTGCGCGTGGCAGGTGTCCAGGACGAAGCCCACCCCGAACTCCCCGATCGCGTCCCACAGCTGCGCCAGCCGGTCGAAGCGGCGGGCCATCGCGTTGTTGCCGCCCGCGGTGTTCTCGAGCAGGACCGGCAGGGGGAAGCCGCCCTCGTCGTGGGCGCGGGTGACGGTCTTGCGCCAGTTGTCGACGCCGATATCCGGATCGTCGGCGGCGTTGAGGTGCCCGCCGTGCACGACCAGACCCTTCGCGCCGATCGCGGCCGCGGCGGCGGCGTGCTGGCCGAGCAGCTTGCGGCTGGGGATCCGGATGCGGTTGTTGGTGGTGGCGACGTTGAGCACGTACGGCGCGTGGATGTAGACGGTCAGGCCGCTGGCGCGGATCTCGTCGGCGTGCGGGTGCGCGGTCGGCGCCTTCCAGCCCTGCGGGTCGGCGAGGAAGAACTGGATCGCCTCGGCATCGGCCGCCTTGGCCGCGGGCAGTGGATCGGTGGAGTCGACGTGGGCACCAACAACCGGCATACCCAGCACCTTACGACCGGGGTCCGACGATCTTGGGGCTGGCGCCGCCCGGTCGCGTAACCGAGACTGGACGGGCTCGTTTAACAGAGCGTCAGCTCGTTAAGCTGGCGTGTGTAACGCGCATGACAGGGAGATCTGAATGCCTGGACGTCACCAGCAGCGGCCGCCCGGTCAGAACGGGCTGCGCTGGCTTGCCGGTGCTGTCGGCCTCGCCATTGCCGGCGCCGCCGTCATCGCCGTGGTGCCGGCCAGCGCCGCTGGATCGACCACCGACGCGCAGCTGTCCCTGTCCGGCGTCGCGACGAAGGGCAACGTCCTCGGCGGCACCACGATCGGCGTGCACCCCGGCGACACCGTCGACTTCAAGACATCGGCATTACCAACTGCCGGGCTCAACAACGTCCCGGGCCTGGGCGACGTCGTCAACTCGGTGCTTGGCGGGCTCACCACGTTCCAGGTCTCAGTCGATCTGTCCGGCCTTCCGGGCGGATCAGCGAAGACCGTCCTGCGCGGGTCGGCGCACAAGGCGATCACCTTCCCCGTTGCCGGAACCTACAAATTCACCTGGACAGCGCAGGTATTGAACATCCTTGGCGCTCCGGTTCCATTCGACCTCAACCCACTGAAGTCGGTTGGCGTTGCATTCAACGCGTCCAACCAGTGGACCGGGCAGATCGTCGTCGCCGCGAACCCGCCACCGCCGGGCATCTCGATCCAGCTTCCCGGCATCAGCGTGGCGCCCAGCGTGACCGGTGTCGGGCAGCTGCCGACGATCGG
>JAODNL010000069.1 GCA_025465405.1 Pseudonocardiales bacterium
CGCGGTGAGTCCGGCATAGCGTCCGTAGCGGGTACGCGGCGTCCTCGGTCGCCGGGCATGCGCGGTCCGAGTACCGGGTGCGAGCAGGGCTCGTACCGGTGCGAGCGTGTCGTTGGTGAGCGCGCCCGCCCACACCAGCTCCCAGATCGCCGCGGCGAGCACATCGTCGGACTCGTCCGGCGCCACCCGATCGGCCAGCGAGCGGAAGAACATCGCATGGTCGTCGGCGAGCGCGCCGCGGATGGCGACGGGAAGCGGATCGCCGTTGTCATCCGGGGGCGGCAGGAGGAGCGGTGCGATCTCAGCCGGCGCTAGCACCAGCCAGCCGTCGTGGCCGGCAAGCGCGCCCGCGCCCGTCCACGTGACCTCACCGGCGAGGGTGAGCTCGTCGAGCAGTGCGGGCGAGTAGTCCGCGACCCGGCTGGGTAGCACGAGGGACTCCAGCGCGCTGGCCGGCAACGGCACGCCGGCCAGCTGCTCGATGACGCGCATCAGCCCGTCGACGCCGCGTGCGGCGCGCGCCCCGACGCCCTGCCAAGTCGGGATGAACCGGGCAAGTGCCTCAGCCGGCACCGGCTCGACCTCTCGGCGCAGCGCGGCGAGCGACCGGCGGCGGATCGCGCGCAGCACGTCGGCGTCGCACCATTCGCTGCCGACGCCATCAGGACGGAACTCGCCCTGCACCACCCTGCCGGTGGCGAGCAGCCGCGCCAGCGCCGCGCCCACCACGGCCACGCCGAGGCCCAGCCGCGAGGCGACATCCTGGGCGTGGAACGGTCCGTGGGTGCGGGCGTATCGCGAGACCAGGTCGCCCAGCGGATCGCGCACCGGCTCGGTGAACGTCTCCGGCACGCCAACCGGCAGCGCGGCGCCGAGGGCATCGCGGACCCGTCCGGCGTCCTCGATGGCGATCCAGCGTTCCTCGCCCGCGACGCGGACGCGGATGGCGCGGCGGCCGGCTTCGAGGGACTCGAGGTCATGCGGGGTGGCGCCGCGGGCCACCGCTTCGGCGGTGGTGAGGTCGCCGACGCTGCGCAGCAGGTCGTGCACCGAGTCCGGACCGACGGCGCGGCGGTCGTCGGCCAGCCGGGTGATCTCGAGCTCGACGGCCGCGATCGCCTCGGCGTCCAGCAGCTCGCGCAGCTCCGTCGCGCCGAGCAGCTCGGCCAGCAGTGCGGAGTCCAGCGACAGCGCTTGGGCCCGTCGCTCGGCCAGCGGCGCGTCACCTTCGTAGACGAACATTCCGAGATACCCGAACAGCAGGGAGCGGGCGAACGGCGACGCCGCGGGTGTCTCGACCTCGACCACCCTGACTTGCCGGGCCGCGAGGTCGCGCATCAGGCCGACGAGTCCCGGGACATCGAAAACATCCTGCAAACATTCACGCATCGCTTCGAGCACGACCGGGAAGTCCCCGTACTCGGCGGCCACTTGCAGCAGCTGGTTGGCTCGCTGGCGCTGCTGCCACAGCGGGGCACGGCGCCGGGGGTCGCGCTTGGGCAGCAGCAGGGACCGCGCGGCGCATTCGCGGAACCGCGACGCGAACAGGGCCGAACCGCTGACCTCCGCGGTGACGATCGCCTCGATCTCGTCCGCGTCGAAGACGGCGACGTCGGCGCCGATCGGATCGGCATCGGTGTCCGGCAGGCGCAGCACGATGCCGTCGTCTGAGTGCATCGACGTGACGTCCAAGCCGTGGCGCTCGCGCAGTCGCGCGCCGATCGCCAATGCCCAGGGCGCGTTGACCGGCGCGCCGAACGGCGAGTGCACCACCAGGCGCCAGTCGCCGAGTTCGTCGCGGAACCGTTCGACGAGAATCGTGCGGTCGTCTGGCAGGTGTCGGGTGGCTTCCCGCTGCTCGGCGAGATAGGCCAGCAGGTTCGCCGCGCCCCACTCGTCGAGTCCGGCGGCGCGAGCCCGCGCGGTGGCGACCTCGGGCGACGCGGACGCGACCTCGCGCAGGAATGCACCCAGCGCTCGACCGAGCTCGACCGGGCGCCCCGGCGAGTCCCCCTTCCAGAACGGCATCCGACCGGCCTCGCCCGGCGCCGGCGTGACCAGGACCTGGTCGTGGGTGATGTCCTCGATCCGCCAAGCCGAGGAGCCGAGCAGGAACACGTCACCGACCCGTGACTCGTAGACCATCTCCTCGTCCAGCTCGCCGACCCGGCGACCCGGGCCGTCGGCCCCCGCGAGGAAGACGCCGAACAGGCCACGGTCGGGGATCGTGCCGCCACTGGTGACGGCCAGCCGCTGCGCGCCACCGCGGGCGCTGAGCTCGCCAGTGACCCGATCCCATACAAGCCGGGGCCGGAGTTCGGCGAGCGCATCGGACGGGTAGCGCCCCGCGAGCATGTCCAGTACGGCCTCCAGGGCCGAGCGCGGAAGCCCGGCGAACGGTGCGGCCCGGCGCGCGAGCTCCTCGACCTCGTCGACCGTGATCGTGTCTAGCGCCACCATCGCGACGATCTGCTGGGCCAGCACGTCGAGCGGGTTGCGGGGATAGCGCATCGCCTCGATGGCGCCCGCGCGCATGCGCTCAGCCACGACGGCGCACTCGAGCAGGTCGCCACGGAACTTCGGGAAGATCACCCCTCGCGAGACCGCGCCGACCTGGTGCCCGGCGCGTCCGACCCGCTGCAGCCCGGACGCGACCGACGGCGGCGACTCGACCTGGACGACGAGGTCGACCGCACCCATGTCGATGCCGAGCTCGAGCGACGAGGTGGCGACGACCGCGGGTAGCCGGCCGGCCTTCAGCTCCTCCTCGACGAGCGCGCGCTGCTCGCGCGATACGGATCCGTGGTGGGCTCGAGCCACCACGACCGCTCCGGTGGGATGTCCGGAGCCGGACTGGGCAATGACGTCGGCCGGTGACCGGGCCGGTTCCAGGAGTGGCACGCCGGCGCGTTCGCTGGCCAGCTCGTTCAGCCGGGCGGTAAGCCGTTCGGCGAGCCGCCGCGAGTTGGCGAACACGATCGTCGAGCGGTGCGCCTCGACGAGGTCGAGCACCCGCTCCTCGACGTGCGGCCAGATCGACGACCGGCGCTGGGCGCTGGAGGCGGAGCCGGTGAGGTCGTCGGTCGGCTCGCCGAGCGTGGACATGTCCTCGATCGGCACGACGACCTGCAGGTCGAACGTCTTGTCCACCGGAGGCTGCACGACCGCGACCGGGCGCCCGCCGGCGAGGAAGGTCGCGACCTCGTCCCCCGGCCGCACCGTCGCGGAGAGGCCGATCCGCTGGGCCGGCGCGTCCAGCAGCGCATCGAGCCGTTCCAGGGAGAGGGCCAGGTGTGCCCCACGCTTGGTGGAGCAGACGGCGTGGACCTCGTCGACGATCACCGTGTCGATGCCGCGCAGCGCCTCCCGCGCGGCCGAGGTGAGAAGCAGGAAGAGGGACTCGGGCGTGGTGATCAAGATGTCGGAGGGTCGCCGTGCGAAGGCGCGGCGCTCGCCGGCCGGGGTGTCGCCGGAACGCATGGCGACGGTGACGTCGGGGGCGGGCAGGCCCAGGCGTGCGGCCGCCTGCTGGATACCGGCCAGCGGCGAGCGCAGGTTGCGCTCGACGTCGACCGCCAGCGCTTTCAGCGGGCTGACGTAGAGCACCCGGCACCGGCGCATGGGGTCTTCGGGGACCGGCAGAGCGGCCAGCCGGTCGAGGGCGGACAGGAACGCGGCCAGCGTCTTGCCCGATCCGGTGGGCGCCACGACCAAAGTGTGTTCACCGCGCGCGATCGCATCCCACGCCCCGAGCTGGGCCGGCGTCGGCGCGACGAACGCGCCGTCCAGCCAGGCCTGGGTAGCGGGGGAGAACCGGGTCATGCAGTCCAGTCTGCCTCGCGGGTGTGACACGTGTGGACAGGCGATTTCGACGCCTCGGCACTAGGACGGACGTCGGCCCGCGTGCGGGACGACACGCCGAGCCACGGCCCGCTGAACGGCCACGGTCGGCGTTGCAGCCTATGAACCGGCAGCGAGCCGCGCGACGAGTCGGGCCCGGACGGCCGGCCAGTCGTCGTCGGTCATGGAGTACTGCACCGTGGTGCGCCACGAGCCGTCGCGGCGGATCCGGTGCTTGCGCAGCTCACCTTCGCGGGTCGCGCCGAGGCGGGCGATGGCGTCCTGCGAGCGGATGTTGTTGATGTCGGTGTGCCAGACGACGCGCGCCGCGCCGAGACCGTCGAAGGCGTGCGTGAGCATGAGCAGCTTCGACTCCGTGTTGTGGCCGGACCGCCACCACCGCGAGCCCAGCCACGTGTTTCCGATCGCGATCGCGCGGGCCGGCGGGCTCAGCTCGTAGTACGACGTCGTACCGATCACCTCGTCCGTGGTCGGGTCGAGCTGGGCGTAGGCGAAGCGCTCGCCGCGGGCCCGCGCCCCGAGCGCGATCAGGATCTGCTCCTCGGCCTCCGCGCGTGAGACCGGCGCCGCAGCCGGCATCCACCGGAACGTCTCCTCGGCGGCCTCGCCGGTTCCAGCAGCGGCGAAGTAGCCGTCAGCATGCTCGACCGCGAGTGGTTCCAGGCGGACAAGGCGGCCGGACAGCACCGGCATGGCGTACCAGTTGTCGAAGGCGGTCACTGGCCGAGCCTAGGGTGGTTGTCGTGCGACTTACCGAGTTCTGGCGCCGGATGGAGGCGCGTTTCGGCGCGACATACGCGCGCAGCGTGGCCGCGGACTACCGGCTACCGGTGCTCGGCACCACGGTGGACGAGGCGCTGGCGCGGGGCGTCGAGACGAAAGACGTCTGGCGGGCGGTCTGTGCCGAGTTCGACGTGCCCGGCCAGCTGCGCTGACGCCGGCGACACGCCGAGCCAGGATGCCTCAGGTCGAACAGGTGTTCGTCTAGCCTGTCCACAGAGGGGTCGGTCGTCCACAACCTCGCCGGGCGCGCGAGTTCTGTCGGTGGTCGGTCCTAACCTCGCCAGCAATCGGGCACGTCGGACGACCGCCCACGACTACGAAGAGGTGTCCGCACATGGCAGCAGGATTCGACCGGGACAAGGCGCTCGACGTCGCCCTGGCACAGATCGACAAGCAGCACGGCAAGGGCGCGGTGATGCGTCTCGGCGACCGGGTCTCAGCCCCGATCGAGGTGATTCCCACCGGATCGATCGCCCTCGACGTGGCGCTCGGCATCGGGGGTCTGCCCCGAGGGCGGGTTGTCGAGATCTACGGCCCCGAGAGCTCCGGTAAGACCACGGTCGCTCTGCATGCGGTGGCCAACGCCCAGGCGGCCGGCGGCGTGGCGGCGTTCATCGACGCCGAGCACGCTCTCGACCCCGAGTACGCGAAGGCCCTGGGCGTGGACACCGACGCGCTGCTGGTGAGTCAGCCGGACACCGGTGAGCAGGCCCTCGAGATCGCCGACATGCTCATCCGCTCCGGCGCCATCGACGTGATCGTCATCGACTCGGTCGCGGCTCTGGTGCCGCGTGCCGAGATCGAAGGTGAGATGGGCGACAGCCACGTCGGCCTGCAGGCCCGGCTGATGAGCCAGGCGCTGCGCAAGATCACCGGTGCGCTCAGCAATTCCGGCACCACCGCGATCTTCATCAACCAGCTGCGGGAGAAGATCGGCGTCATGTTCGGCTCGCCGGAGACCACAACGGGCGGAAAGGCGCTGAAGTTCTACGCGTCGATCCGCTTGGACGTCCGTCGCATCGAGACGCTCAAGGACGGCACGGAGGCGGTCGGTAACCGCACCCGGGTGAAGGTCGTCAAGAACAAGATGGCACCGCCGTTCAAGCAGGCCGAGTTCGACATCGTCTACGGGCAGGGCATAAGCCGGGAGGGCTCGCTGATCGACGTCGGCGTCGAGCAAGGCCTGATCAAGAAGTCGGGTGCCTGGTACACCTACGACTCCGATCAGCTCGGCCAGGGTAAGGAGAACGTCCGCAGCTTCCTGCGCGACAACCCGGACCTCGCCGACGAGATCGAGAAGAAGATCAAGGAGAAGCTCGGCGTTGGTGCACAGGTCGACGAGAGTGCCCCGATCGACGTGCTCCCAGCCCCGGTGGACTTCTGAGCCGATGAGCACCGACGTCCCCCCGGAGGACGCGCCGGATCCGCCGGGGGATCCGGAATCGGTCGCGCGGACGATCTGCCTGAACGCGCTCACCCAGCGCGCCCGCAGCCGTGCCGAGCTCGCCGACACGCTGCGCCGCAAGGGGGTTCCCGACGATGCGGCCCGCGCGGTACTCGACCGCTTCACCGAGGTCGGGCTGATCGACGACGGCGCGCTCGCGGCGACGTTCGCGCAGGCGGCACACCGGGAACGCGGGCTCTCCGGCCGGGCCGTAGCCACCAAGCTGCGGCAACGCGGCATCGACGAGCCGACCGTGCAGGCGGCCGTCGGTGGGATTGGCTCCGATAGCGAGCGGGAAATGGCCCGAGCCCTGGTCCAGCGCAAGCTGTCGACGCTGCGTGGCGTCGACCCGCACACCCAGGCGCGGCGTCTGGTGAGCCTGCTTGCCCGGCGCGGCTACGCCCCGGGGCTGGCGTATCAGGTCGTCCGGGACGTCGTCGCGGTCGCCGAACTGGACACCGCCATCGATCCCTAACCCGCCGGCATGACAGCGCGGCTCCGACACGCCGGTCCACCCTGCAGACACCTGGGCGCCAGGTCTGCTTACTTGCGCTGTCACGTTCACGTTCATAACCTCGCCTTACCAGGAGTAACGCTTCACCACCGCGGTCCGGGTCCGTCGTTGCCGACGACCCCGGCGTCGCGGGACACATAGGCCCACGACCACGACGCAGAGAAAGGCAGGTCCGACCCGCAACGGCGGGCCCTGGATCGTCGTAGACGGCGGTCCACGGAGCCACGCCGATCGGCGCGTTCCGCGTTTTCCTGGCCACCGAAGGTGCGCAGACAGGAGGCGGCGATGCAAGGTGTCTGGTACGCGGCGGTCGGGGCCATCTTCGTACTGGGCCTGCTGTTCCTCTATGGCCTGTCCCGCCGCGGCGGTTCGGTCGGTCCAGCCCGGAGCGCCCGACACCTGGGTAACACGTCGGCGACCGACAGCACCGGTGATGCGTCCTCGCCAGCTGAGGTCGAAGCGCTAGCCGCGTCGTCGCGGCGCCTCGCGGAGGCCGAAGCCGTGTCGATCAGGCACGTTGCCCAGACCGAGGCGGATGCGACCCGGCGGGCGGCTGAGGCGGAGGTTGCCCGGCTCATCGACCAGCACCGGCGCACCGAGCAGGATTTGGCGGCCCATTCCACCCGGCTGGACAGCACCGAGGCCCGGCTGGAGGCGCAGGCCGCCCGGCTGGACGCCGAATCTGCCGACCTGGAGCGCGCAGTCGCGCAGCTGGCCGATCGGCAGCGGGATCTCGACGCGGCACGCACCGAGCTGACTGCGCGCGCGGCCGAGCTGGCGACCCAGGAAGCCGATCGGGTGCGCGAGCTGGAGCGCATCGCCGGACTGTCCAGCGAGCAGGCCAAGGTCGAGCTGTTGACCAGTGTCGAGGCGACCGCACGCCGCGACGCCGCGATCCTGGTCCGCACTATCGAGAACGATGCCCGGGCCGAGGGCACGGACCGGGCCCGCGCGATCGTCGCCGAGGCGGTGCAGCGGGTCGCCAGCGAGCAGACCACCGAGACGGTCGTCAGCGTGCTCCACCTTCCGGCCGATGAGATGAAGGGCCGCATCATCGGCCGCGAGGGGCGCAACATCCGCGCGTTCGAGTCCGTCACCGGGGTCAATGTGATTATTGACGACACGCCGGAGGCGGTGTTGCTGTCGTGCTTCGACCCGGTGCGGCGTGAGATCGGCCGGCTCACGCTGGAGAAGCTCATCCTCGACGGGCGCATTCACCCGCAGCGCATCGAAGACGTGTTCGAGCAGAGCAAGGCCGAGGTCGACGAGCTCTGCCTCCGCGCGGCCCGCGACGCGCTGGTGGAGGTCGGCATCGGTGATCTCGACGAGCGGCTACTGCCGACGGTGGGCCGGCTGAAGTACCGCACCAGCTACGGGCAGAACGTGCTCGGCCACCTGTTGGAGACCGCGCACATTGCCGGTGTGATGGCCGCCGAGCTTGGCATCGAGCCGACGCTGGTCAAGCGGTGCGCGTTCCTGCACGACATCGGCAAGGCGCTCACCCACGAGCTCGAGGGCAGTCACGCGATCATCGGCGCCGAGCTGCTGCGCAGGTACGGCGAGAGCGAAGCCGTCGCGCACGCTGTCGAGGCCCACCACAACGAGGTCCAGCCCCGCACTATCGAGGCGGTGCTCACCCAGGCCTCCGACACCTGCTCGGCGGCCCGTCCCGGCGCCCGTCGCGAGTCGCTGGAGAGCTACGTCAAGCGGCTTGCCCGCATCGAGGAGATCGCGAGTGCCCGGCCGGGCGTCGAGAAGGTCTTCGCGATGCAGGCCGGACGCGAGGTGCGCGTCATGGT
>JAODNL010000079.1 GCA_025465405.1 Pseudonocardiales bacterium
AGCGACGGACTTCGACCTGATCGTGCTCGGCCTCGGCCCCGGCGGGGAGGAGGTGGCCGAACGCGTCGCCGAATCGGGACGGTCCGTGCTCGGCGTCGACCCCGGATTAGTCGGCGGCGAGTGCCCCTACTACGGCTGCATCCCGTCGAAGATGATCCTGCGCGGCGCCGAACTCGTGGCCGAGGCCCGGCGCGTCGACGGCTTCGCCGGCACCGCCACCGTGCGGCCGGACTTCGCGCCGGTGGCCACCCGGATCCGCGACGAGGCCACCGACGACTGGAACGACCGGGTTGCCGTCGAGCGCTTCGAGCGCCTTGGCGGCACGTTCGTCCGCGGTGCCGGACGGCTGGCCCGCCGCAGCTCCGACGGACGTCTGACCGTCACCGTCGGCGAGGATGCCTACCGCGCGGCACGGGTCGTGATCTCGACGGGCACTGCGCCGGCCGTGCCGCCGATCGAGGGCCTCGCGCAGCTGCGTGCGAGCGGCGACGGGCCGGACGGGCCGGTGTGGACCAACCGCGAGGCGGTCAAGGCCAAGGCCGCTCCCGGGTCACTCGTCGTGCTGGGCGGCGGAGCCGTGGGCTGCGAGCTCGGCCAGGGATTCGCCCGGTTCGGTTCGACGGTGACGATCGTCGAGGCGGCGCCGCGGATCCTGATGCCCGAGGAACCGGAGGCGTCCGAGGTGGTGGCCGATGTGTTCCGGCGCGAGGGGATCGAGGTGCGGCAGGGCGTAGGTGCCGCGAAGGTCGCGCCGACCGATCATGACGGCGGCGTCCGGGTGACTCTGGCCGACGGCACGACGGTGAATGGCGAGAAGCTGCTCGTGGCGGCGGGACGCAAGCCGAACCTCGCCGATATCGGCCTGGAGTCCATCGGCCTGGATCCGGCGGCCCGAACCCTGAGCATCGACGAGCACATGCGGGTGCTGCACGACGACGAGCCGGTCGGCGGCGTGTACGCGGTCGGCGATATCACCGGGCACGGAGCGTTCACGCATGTCTCGGTGTGGCAGGCCCGCGTGCTCATCGCGCACCTGCTCGGCGACGACGAGCCGTACGGCGGCTACCACGGGTTGGCGTGGGCGACGTTCACCGACCCGGAGGTCGGCCGGGTCGGCCTCTCCGAGCAGCAGGCCCGCGACAAGGGCCTCACCGTCCGCACCGGCGCCGAGCCGATCGCGTCCTCTACGCGCGGCTGGATCCACGGCCCCGGCAACGACGGCCTCGTTAAACTGGTTGAAGACGCTGATCGCGGCGTGCTCGTCGGCGCCACCGTGGTCAGCCCCTACGGCGGTGAGCTGCTCGGCCTGCTCACGCTCGCCGTGCATGCGGAGGTACCGGTGAAGACGTTGGCCACGATGCACTACGCCTACCCGACGCTGCACCGCGCCGTCCTCGACGCCGTGCGGGCCCTCGGCTGAGCCGCGGTCAGGACGGCGGCGGAACGGCTCCGGGCTCGTCAGGCAGGTGCGCGTCGATGTCCACCCGGTCCAGGCGTTCCCGGATGCGGCGGCGCAACTCCCGCGCGACGCGCCACTGCTCCATCGGACGGACCCGCGCGACGAGCCGGATCACCGTCTCCTCGCGGGTCATCCGTTCGACGCCCTGCATCTCCGGGTCACCGAGGAACACCGGCGCCCACTCCTCCTCGGCCCGCAGCTCGCGGGCGACCCGCGCCATCGCCTCCGACGCGCGGTCGACGTCCGCCGCGGCGTCGATCGGCACGTCGAGAACGACCTGGGCGAAGCCCTGGCTCTGGTTGCCGACGCGGATAACCTCGCCGTTGCGCACGTACCAGACGGTCCCGTTCACGTCGCGCAGCCGGGTCGTGCGCAGGCCCACCGCCTCCACCGTGCCGGTGGCCTGCTCGAAGTCGATCACGTCGCCGACGCCGTACTGGTCCTCGAGCATCATGAACATCCCCGACAGGAAATCCTTCACGATGTTCTGCGCGCCGAACCCGAGGGCGACGCCGACGATCGACGTGCCCGCGATGAACGGGGCCAGGTTCACCCCCAGCTCGCTGAGGACCAGCAGGAAGGTGATCACCAGGATCGTGAACGACACGGCCGATTTCAGGACCGAGCCGATCGTGGCCGCTCGCTGCGCGCGCCGCTCCGACAGGAGGCCGGTCGACTCGAGAAGGCCGCTGTTCTCGGCCCGTTCTTTGAACGGGCGCAGCATCCGCGGCACCTCGCCGACGTGCAGAGGGCGGACAAATCGGGCGATCATCCGGTGCAGCACGGCCCGCAGGATCAGTGCCACCAGGACGATGACGACGATCCGGATGGGGATCTCGATGATCCACCTGCTGTGGTCTTGCACGTATTTCGGGAGGCTCGTGCTCACGGGTGCTTACCCTGCCATGACCGAAAGAACGTGCGAACAGGCGCGTCGTCAGGTTCACTGGTACCGGTCGGAGGTGGCTGGGTGATGTCCGGGGCGCTGGTACTCAACGCGACGTACGAGCCGCTCTGCGTCGTGCCCTTGCGCCGTGCCGTCGTGCTGGTCCTGGCCGAGAAGGCGGTAATCGTCGAGGCCGGCGCCGAGGTCATGCATTCCGAGCGGACTTCCGTCCAGGTACCGACCGTGGTCCGGCTCTCGCACTACGTCCGCGTTCCGTACCGCCGGGAGGTGCCGCTGACGCGCCGCGCGGTGCTTGACCGGGACGCGCACGCCTGCGTCTACTGCGGCCACCGCGCCGACACGATCGACCATGTCCGCCCGCGCTCCCGGGGCGGCCAGCACGGCTGGACGAACGTTGTTGCGGCCTGCGCCCGCTGCAACCATCGCAAGGGTGACCGGCTGCTCTCCGAGCTCGGCTGGCACCTCGCGGTCAACCCAGCACAGCCACCGGCGACGGTGGCTGTCGTCATGGGATGGGCGAAGCGCGATCCGGCCTGGCAGCGGTACCTGGCGTGGGACGGTTTCAGCCGCGACGCGATCGCCCCCGCGGTCTAGGTCAACTCGGCGGTGTGCGCCGCGAGCCAGCCGTCGGCGCGCACGTGCATCGCCATGTCGCGTTCCCACAACCGGCCGAAGGCCGGGTGGCCATGGTTGGCGGCCTCCTCGATGACGGCCGCGATCCAGCGGTTGGCATCCGGCGCCGCCCGCGCGACGTCGAGCCGCAGGGTGTCGTCGGCGCCGTAGGCGTCCAGCAACAGGCGGAAGCGCTGCACCACCCGGTGGCGACGGCGGTCGGCGATGTCCGCGCCGTCGCGAAGCGGCACCCACAAACAGGCGGCGACGGCCAGCTCCCACGCCGGAGTGCCCGGAGCGGCGAGGTCGAAGTCGATCAAGGCCACGGCCTGGCCGCCGCGGAAGATGACGTTCCCGGGGTTCGGGTCGTTGTGCGTGACGAGCCGACCGCGCCAGCGCTCGGGTACGGATCGTTGCCAGGACAGACCTGACCCGTCGAAGCCGCTGACGTGCTCGTGATACCCCCGCAGCAGCGCGCCGACGCTGAGCAGCGCCGAGTCCGTCAAGGCCCAGTCCGGCACGGGCTCGATCGCGGCCCGCCCCTCGACGTAGCCAAGGGTCTCGGTGCGCGGTCCGAGGCGGAGCACGCGGGGGGCGCCGGTGAAGCCGGCCGCGGCGAGGTGGCGCAACAGCGCGTGGACGGCCGGCGTGTGCCCCCCGCGCGGGCGCTGGACGGTTGCGCCGACGCGGATCACGCGGCCACGGTTCGCGGTTCCGCCGGCCAGCGGGCCGTCTTCAGTCGGCGTGCGCATCCGCTGCCTGCACTCGGTCGCCGGCCTGGGCCAGCAGGGCTCGGGCCAGCCCGTCGTGGGTGACCAGCCCGGTGACGAGGCCGCCGCGCAGCGCCGCTCCTACCGCCGCCGCCTTCGCCTGGCCGTAGGCGACGGAGATCACCGTCCCGATGTCGTTCAGCTGCTCGCCGGTGACGCCGATGATCCGGCGGGCCAGGGGCGTCGACACCGGCACGCCGTCGGCGTCGATCAACGCCCCGGAGATCTCTCCCGCGGTGCCGAGCGACCGCGCCCGTTCTCGCGCATCGGGCTCCAGCATGTCGAAGATGGTGGACAGCCCTGGCTGCCAGGCGCCGATGCCGACCATGGCGACGGTGACCCGGCCGACGAGCTCGGCTGCGCGGGCCACGTCGGGCTGGCGGCGCAGCGCTCGGGCCGACGCGGCGTCGGGAGCGACGAGGGGTGCGTAGAAGACGTGCGGGGTGCCACCGCCGGCGTGCGCCACCCGCCGCACCAGGTCGAGGACGTCGCTGCCGTCCGGTCCGGACAGCGCACCGGTCAGCTGCACGACCGGGCACGGCGGCAGCCCCTTGATCGCGGCGCCGATACCGCGCAGCGAGCGCGCCCATGCCAGGCCGAGCACGTCATCCGGCGCGACGATCTCCTGCAGCACGTCGGCGGCCACCTCGCCCAGCCGCCGGCGCAGGTTTTCCGGATGCTCGTCGTCGGCGTCCACCACGACGGCGTGCGAGAGTCCGTACGCCCGCTGCAGATCCAATGACAGTTCGGTGTTGACGCCGGACGAGGACTCGATGCGGACGGTGACGACGCCGGCGCGCTTGGCCGACTCGAGCAGGCGAGCCACCCGGAACCGGCTGATCCCCAACTCGTCGGCGATGTCGGTCTTCGACCGGTCGTCGATGTAGTAGCGGCGGGCGATCCGAGCCATGAGGATCAGCTCGGTCGGCTTCGGAACCACAGGACCTCCTGCGCTCATTTGAGCGTATGCACGCTCATGTTGTCAGAACTTCTTGACAACCGCCACGTCACGCCTGAACGTGGACTCCTCACAGTTCGAGCGTCTTTGCGCTCATATGAGCAAGGTGCTCGACATCGGCCGTCCGTCGGCGAGGAGGACCCGTGCTGGGCAGACCCTTTCGTTCGCTGGTGGCGGCGGTCTCGGTAGCCACGCTCGCGACGACTCTCACCGCGTGTGGCGCGCTGGGCTGGGCCGGCGGCGGTGGCAAGAACACCATCCGCGTGCTGATGGTCAACAACCCGCAGATGATCGACCTGCAGAAGCTGGTCGGGAACTTCACCGCGCAGACCGGCATCAAGGTCGACTTCACCGTGCTTCCCGAGGACGACCTGCGCGACAAGGCCAGCCAGGAGTTCTCCAGTCAGGCGCACCAGTACGACGTCGCGACCCTGTCGAACTTCGAGATCCCGTTCTACTCGAAGAACGGATGGCTGACGCCGATGGACTCCTACCTGGCGAAGGATGCGACGTTCGACCAGGCCGACATCCTCAAGCCGATCGCACAGAGCCTGACCGGGTCGAACGGCAAGGTCTACGGCGAGCCGTTCTACGGCGAGTCGTCGTTCCTCATGTACCGCAAGGACGTCTTCGCGGCGAAGGGGCTGACGATGCCGGCGCACCCGACCTGGCAACAGGTCGCCGACCTGGCCGCGAAGGCCGACGGAGCGCAGTCCGGCATGAAGGGCATCTGCTTGCGCGGCCAGCCCGGATGGGGTCAGGTTCTGGCGCCGCTCACGACGGTCGTCAACACCTTCGGTGGCACCTGGTTCGACCAGAACTGGCAGGCCCAGGTCAACGCCCCCGGCTTCACCGACGCGACCAACTTCTACGTCAACCTGGTGCGCTCGCATGGCGAGATCGGCGCGGCCCAGTCCGGCTTCACCGAGTGCCTGACCGACCTGGAACAGGGCAAGGTCGCGATGTGGTACGACGCCACCTCCGCGGCCGGCTCGCTGGAGGGCAAGGACTCGCCGGTCGCCGGCAAGATCGGCTATGTCCAGGCCCCGGTCGTGAAGACGCAGACCTCGGGCTGGCTGTACGCGTGGTCGTGGGCGATCGAGAAGGCCGGCAGTCACCACGACAACGCCTGGAAGTTCGTGTCCTGGGCGTCCAGCAAGGCGTATGAGCAGCTCGTCGGGCAGAAGATCGGCTGGTCGTCGGTGCCGGCCGGCAAGCGGGCCTCGACCTACGCCAATCCGAGCTATCTCTCGATCGCGAAAGCGTTCGCGCAACCGACGCTGACCGCCATCCAGAGCGCGAACCCGCGCTCGCCCGGTGTCCAGCCGCGGCCGACGATCGGAATCCAGTTCGTCGACATACCGGAATTCACCGACTTCGGGACGAAGGTGTCGCAGGACATCAGCTCGGTGATCGCCGGCAAGAAATCGGTGAGCAGCGCGCTGTCGGCGGGCCAGTCGCTCGCGGCAACGGTCGGCAAGACCTACCGAGGGTGACGGGAGCGAGCGCGATGACGAGCCAACTCACGGCCGCGCAGCCAGCACCGGTGCAGGCCGGCAGAGCACGCAAGGGCGCCCGCCGTTCGCGCGCCGGGAAGCTGCCCGCCCGCGAGCGATGGATCCGCCGCGCGCCCTTGCTGCCCGGCCTGATCTTTCTGATCATCGTCACCCAGTTGCCGTTCGTCGCGACGCTGGTCATCTCGTTCAGCCGGTGGAACGCCCTGTCGCCGTCGCACAAGGGCTGGGCCGGATTCGGCAACTACCGCAAGGTGTTCAGCGATCCGACCCTGCGCGCCTCGGTGCTGTTCACGATCGTCATGACGGCCACCGTGGTCCTGGTCAGCCTGCTGCTCGGTCTGGTGATCGCGGTGCTGCTCGACCGCGCCTTCTTCGGGCGTGGCATCGTCCGCACGCTGATGATCGCGCCGTTCCTGATCGTCCCGGTGGCGGCCGCGCTGCTGTTCAAGCACGGGATCTACAACCCGAGCTACGGCCTGCTCAACGGCACGCTCAACGCGATCTGGAAGCTGTTCGGCGCGCATGCGCCGCAGCCGGACTGGCTGACCGCGCATCCGAAGATCATGCTCGAGGCCGAGCTGATCTGGCAGTGGACCCCGTTCATGATGCTGATCCTGCTTGCCGGGCTGCAGTCGCGCGACCGCGAGGTCGTGGAGGCGGCCTACGTCGACGGTGCCTCGCCGTGGCAGGCGTTTCGGTTCATCACGCTGCCGCACATGCGCAAGTACCTGGAGCTGGGTGGACTGCTCGGCACGATCTACATCGTCCAGAACTTCGACTCGGTCTTCACCATCACGTCCGGCGGATTGGGCACGGCGAACTTGCCGTACTCGATCTACCAGACCTTCTACAGCGCCCACGACTACGGCCTGGCGTCGGCGCAAGGCGTCGTGGTCGTAGTCGGATCGCTGATCATCGCGACGTTCGCGCTCCGCGTGGTCTCGTCGCTGTTCCGAGAGGAGGTGGGCCGATGACCACGGCCGTTGCGTCCCTCCCGCGCTCGGCGCGAGCCGGCCGGGCCGAGGGCAGGCGAAGCCACTCGGGCGCTGTGCTGGGTGCGCTGGCCTGGCTCATCGCGATCGTGTTCGTCGTGCCGGTGCTGTGGATGATCCTCACGTCGTTCCACAGCGAGTCCGACGCGAGCACGAACCCGCCCAGCATCGGCGCGCCGCTCACCCTGGCCGGGTACCGGGACTTCTTCGGCTCGTCGACCGGCACGAGCCCGTGGCCGTACCTGGCCAACTCGGCGACGGCCAGCATCGTGTCGACGATCCTCGTCCTGCTGCTCGCGATCCCGGCGGCTTACGCGCTGTCGATCCGTCCGGTGCGCAAGTGGACCGACGTGATGTTCTTCTTCCTGTCGACCAAGATGTTGCCACCGGTCGCCGGCCTGCTGCCGATCTTCCTGTTCGCGCAGAAGGTCGACATGCTCGACAACATCTTCCTGCTGATCATCCTGTACACGTCGATGAACTTGCCGATCGCGGTATGGATGATGCGCTCGTTCCTCGCCGAGGTGCCGCCGGCGATCCTCGAGGCCGCGTCGATCGATGGGGCCGGGCTGCTGTACCAGCTGCGCAAGATCATCGTTCCGATCGCGATGCCCGGTATCGCGGCGACGTCGCTGATCTGCTTCATCTTCAGCTGGAACGAGCTGCTCTTCGCCCGCGTGCTGACCGGTGTGATGGCCCAGACCGGGCCGGTCTTCCTGACCAGCTTCGTCACCAGTCAGGGCCTGTTCCTCGCCAAGGTGTGCGCGGCGGCGACGATCGTGTCCCTGCCGGTGCTGGTCGCCGGCTTCGCCGCGCAGGACAAGCTGGTGCAGGGCCTGTCCCTGGGGGCGGTGAAATGAGAACCGGAAGCGGGCTGCTCACTGCCATGCGGGCCATGCGGGTGGTTGCGGCGGTGTCGGCATGAAGGCAGCGGTGGTCAAGTCGGTCGGGTCGGTCACCGTCGAGACCGTCGAGGATCCGACGCCGGGCCTGCGGGAGGTCGTCGTCGAGGTGGCGGCCTGCGGGCTGTGCGGGACCGACCTGCACATCGTCCAGGGCGAGTTCGCTCCGACGCTGCCCGTCATCCCCGGCCACGAGTTCGCGGGAACGGTTGTGGCGTGTGGGCCAGGCGTGCTCGACCTGCACGAGGGGGACCGGGTCGCGGTCGATCCGTCGCTCTACTGCCACGAGTGCCACTACTGCCGGATCGGACGCAACAACCTGTGCCTGCGGTGGGGGGCGATCGGCGTCACCGTCGCCGGCGGGGCCGCGGAGTACGTGGCCGTGCCGGCCGCCAACTGCGCCGTGCTGCCCGACGGCGTCGAGACCGCACACGCCACGTTGATCGAGCCGCTGGCGTGCGCGGTGCGCGGCTACGACGTGCTGCGCTCGAACCTGGGCGCTCACGTGCTGATCTACGGCGCCGGCACGATGGGCCTGATGATGTTGGAGCTGGCCGGGCGTACCGGCGCAGTGAGTGTCGACGTGGTGGATCTCAACCCGGACCGGCTCCGGCTCGCAGCCGAGCTCGGCGCGAGCACCGCCGTGACCTCGGCCGACGAGGTCGAGCACCCGTTCGGCTGGGAACTCGTCATCGACGCCACCGGCAACGCCCAGGCCATTCAAGATGGACTGGGCCGAGTGGGACCCGGCGGCACATTCCTCCAGTTCGGTGTCGCGGACTACGCCGCCCGAGCCACGATCGACCCGTATCGCATCTACAACAAGGAGATCACGATCACCGGCTCCATGGCCGTGCTGCACTCGTACGAGCGCGCGGCCGAGCTGTTCGCCGACGGCGTGATCGATCCGGCCGTGTTCATCACCGACCGCTTCCCGCTCGAGCAATACGCTGAGGCGTTGGACGCGTTCCGTTCCGGCAAGGGACTGAAGACCCAGGTGTTGCCGTCGTCGAAGTGACGCTCGTGGGCGCGCCGGTACGGTCGACGCCATGCCGCAGCTGCATGATCTGACCGCACTCGACGCGGCCGCCGCGGTGCGCCGGCGCGAGGTGAGCCCCGTCGAACTCGTCGAGCACGCGCTCGATCGCATCGGCCGCCTCGACGAGCAGGTCGGCGCCTTCGTGACGATCACCGCGGACGCGGCGCTCGAGCAGGCCAAGGCAGCCGAACGGGCCGTCCTCGCCACCGACGACCCGGCGGCGCTCCCGCCGCTGCTCGGCGTGCCGACGGCGATCAAGGACCTGAACATGACCGCGGGTGTGCCGACGAAGCTCGGGTCGCGCGCCTACGCCGACTGGGTGCCCGCGATCGACGACAACGTGGTCGCCCTGCTCCGTGCGGCGGGAACGATCAGTGTCGGCAAGACGGCCACACCCGAGTTCGGGCTGCCCTGTTACACCGAGAGCGACATCGGTCCGCCGGCCCGCACGCCCTGGGACACCACCCTTCTCGCCGGCGGCTCGAGCGGCGGCGCCGGTGCGGCGGTGGCGAGCGGGTTCCTACCGATCGCGCAAGGCAGCGACGGCGGCGGGTCGATCCGCATTCCGGCCAGTGTCTGCGGCCTGGTCGGGCTGAAGACATCCCGCGGCCGGGTGTCCAAGGGCCCGCTCGACTTCGACTCGTCGCGCCTCGGCGTGCTCGGCCCGCTGGCCCGCACCGTCCGGGACGCGGCCGCGTTCCTGGACGCGGTGGCGATACCGCAGCCAGGCGACCCTGACCCGTTGCCCGCGTTGCCGGCCGGTGAGACGTTCCTGCACTGGTGCGATCGCGAGCCGGGACGCCTGCACATCGGCCGCTATCTCGACTCGCCGATGGACTCGGATGTCGATCCTCAGGTGCGGGCCGCGTGGCAGCGTGCGGCGGTCCTGCTCGAGGGCCTGGGCCACGAGATCGTCGACGTCGCCGCGCCGGTGCCGCGCGACGCGGTCCCGGCGTTCGAGACGGTGTGGTCGGTGTCGGCCGCGACGATCCCCGTTGATCCGGCGCGTGAGCACCAGCTGCGCCCGCTCACCCGCTACCTGCGTGAGCGGGGCCGTGCCATCAGCGGCCCGCAGTACGCGAACGCGATCGGAGCGCTGAACGTCCATTCGCGACGGGGGATTGCGGCCACCGCGCAGCTAGACGCGGTGCTGACGCCGACGCTGGCGATGTTGCCCCGGCCGGTCGGCTGGTTCATCGGCGACGACGGTGATCCCGCGGCCGACTTCGAGCGGCAGAAGCGATTCACCCCGTACACGGCGATGTACAACACCACGGGACAGCCGGCCGTGTCGCTGCCGCTCTATCAGAGCGAGGAGTACCTGCCGATCGGGATCATGCTCGTCGGACGTCCGGGTGGTGAGGGGCCGCTGCTGGCGCTGGCGGCCCAGCTCGAGGCGGCGCTGCCGTGGGCCGATCGACGTCCAGCCATCTGGGCGGGCTGACACCGGCGCGACAGAGAGCCGCACGCTGAGGCCGCCAGCGCGCAGCGGAGGTCCGTTCGCTACCGTCTCACCATGACGATCGTGCAGACCGTGCTGGTGTTCGTCGGGATCCCGGCGGCCATCGTCGCCGTCATCGCCTTCGCCGTGTACGGCAAGTCGATCCTGCATCAGCCGAACCGTTACCGGCCGGGCAAACCGTGGTCGTATGAACCGGCGTGGTTCGTGCCGCACCCGGACGCCGTCGTGCATCAGACCAGCGAGCACAAGCAGCTCGAGGCGAACACCATCACGACGACGGCGGTTGGCGGTGCCAGCGGTGAGTGGTGAGGTGAAGCTGCAGCGCAATCTGGTGCAGTACGGGCCGGTCGGGCGCGACGTCACCGAGCACGGGTTCACCGCTCGCCAGCTGGCCCGCCTCGACGAGGCGCTCACCCTGTCCAGCCGCGAGTCCGGCCTGGTCTTCTCGGTCTACGTCGGCGAGCTGCGCCCGCCGACCAGGGCCCACGCCGAGGCCCTGTTCGAGAAGCTGACGGACGACTCCGTGCTGGTTGCGGTGGCGCCCGGGCAGCGCGTGCTGCACATCGTCACCGGGCCGGATTCGGCGAAGCGCTTGCCGAACCGGGCGTGTGCCCTGGCCGCACTCGCCATGCGGGCCGCATTCGCGAACGGCGACCTGGTGGGCGGGATAGTCACCGGCCTGCGCATGCTCGCGGACTCCGCCGGGCGCATCTGAGACTGGGCCGCCCGGTCAGGGCAGGTAGATATCGCACTTGCCCGGGGTGAGCAGATCCCACAACACACAGACCTTGGTCGGCGTCGGCGTCGGCGAGGTCGCCGGTGGCGTTGACGTCGGCGTTGATATCGGCGGCGTGGACGACGCACCGGTGCTGCCGCCGCTCGTCGGGCTGGTCGACGGAGCGCCACCGCCCGGGCTGCCGGACGTCCTACCGCCGCCGGTCGAGCCGGTCGTCGTCGCCGGGGTGGTCTTGGCCGGCTTGGCGGTGGTCTTCTTCGCGGACTTGTGCGCGGGCGGGCGATGGGTAGTGGGCCGGTTCGCGGTCGGCGCGCCGGGGTTCACCGGCGGGACTGCGGCGACGCTGTTGACCGGCGGTAGCGCACCGGTGATGTTGCCGACCGGGACGCCGCTGACCGGGATGCCGCGCCGGTATGCATCGGCCAGGGCGAGTACCTGGGCCAGGTACTGGTCGGAGTAGTTGTAGGCGAGGACGGCCGCGACCTGACCGGCCTGCGTGTGCAGGTTGCCGCCCGCGGCGCACAGGTATCGGGCCGACGTCAGCGCCGCGTCGTTGATGTTGAACGGGTCGGCTACGCCGTCGCCGGTGGCGTCCACGCCGTATGCGGCCCAGGTGGACGGGATGAACTGCATCGGGCCGACCGCGCGGTCGTAGACGGTGTCACCGTCGACCCGGCCGCGGTCGGTGTCGAGGATCAGCGCGGTCCCGTGACCGTTGAGGGGAATGCCGATGATCCGGGGCGTCGAGACACCGCTGCTGTGCAGCACGGCGCCGGCGAATCGTCCGTGGTCGGACTCCTCGCGGCCGATGCCGGCCAGCAGCGCCCAGTCGATGCCACAGCCCGGATCGACGTTGGCCATGCGCGCCGCCGCGACCCGATAGGCGTTCAGCGCCACGTTCGGGATGCCGTTGGCCGCCAAGCCGCTGATGACCGCCTTGTTCGCGGGTGCGGGCTTCGCGTGTACCGGCCTCGCCGCGACGACCTTCTTGAGCACCGGACCAGTAGCGGGCGCCTCCGTCGGCGGGGCGTACGCGGCCCCCGCGGTGACGTCCGGTGTCGCCGTCGCCGTCGCCGCTGCCGGCGCCGCCGTGGCGCGACCCGGATCCGCTCCGGCGTTCACCGCGGCGCTGGCCGCGACGAACAGTGCGATGCCGCTGACGATCATGGCCGCGGCCGCATTGCGCACCGCCTGCGGGTGCCGCCGAACCATCGCCGCCAGGCCCGGAGCCCTGACCGGCTCGTCGATTCCGGCGAATCCGGTCCGGTCGTGCAGCGTGTGCATACGGTGCTCCGTACGGCTCGAGTTCGGTACCTAGACCAACGAGCCCCGGGTGCGTGGGTTACGCGTTAGCTTTCTCCCGTGTCCGCCGCTCGGGCCCGGATCGCGCGGAGCACGTCCGCGCGTCCCTCGCCGACCAGGCGGCGCAATGCGGCCGGGAGCCCCTCGCGGGCCAGGAACGCGTCGGCGGCCGCGACCGTGGCCTGCGTGATGGTCGACGGCCAGGTCGGGAAGAGACCGATCGCGACATTCTGCGCCAGCTCGCTCGTCCGCCGCTCCCAGACGTCGGCCACCTCGGCGAAGTAGCGTTCGACGTAGGGCTTCACCAGCTCGCCCTGCGTGGGGTGCGCGAAGCCGGCGATGACCGCCTCCTGCATGGCGTTGGGCAGGCTGTCGTCCTCGACGGCCAGCCGCCAGGCCTCGGCCTTCGCCTCGGGCGTCGGCTGCAACGCCCGCGCGGTGGCGGCGTGCCGCTGCCCGGCCGCCGACGGATCCCGCTCGAGCTCGGTCTGGATCTGCTCGTAGCTGACGGCGCCGTGCGCGGACAGGGTCTGCACGATCGCCCAGCGCAGCTCGTCGTCGACGGCGAGCCCGTCGACGACCCGCGACCCGTCGAGCAGCCCGTCGATGAAGGCCACGTGCTCGTCACTGCGCGCTGCCCCGAGCAGCGCGTGCACCCAGGCCAGCTGATGGTCCGAGCCGGGCGCGGCGGCCTGCAGTGCGGCGAGCGCCCTGTCCGCCAGCGCGGTGTAACCCCGCGGCGCCCACTCGGGATCGGCGTAGATCTCCAGCGCCCGGAGGGTCTGCCGGGTGAGCGACTGCATCACGCCGATGTCGGACTCCTGCTCGACACCGGACAGCACGAGCGCGAGGTAGTCCCGCGTGGCCAGCTCGCCGTCGCGGGTCATGTCCCAGGCCGCGGACCAGGCGAGCGCCCGCGGCAGCGAGTCGGCCAGCGTGGCGATGCCGCCGGTCCGCAGCGTCGCGAGGCTGTGCTCGTCCAGGCGCAGCTTGCAGTACGTCAGGTCGTCGTCGTTCAAGAGCAGCAGCGCCGGCTGCTTCGCGCCGACGAGTTCGGGGACGGCGGTGCGCTCGCCGGTGACGTCCAGCTCCACGCGCGTCGTGCGGACCAGCTTGCCGTCGCGCTCGTCGTAGCAGCCGACCGCAAGGCGGTGCGGGCGCAGGGTGTTCGTGGTCGCGACCTCGTTCGGGGCGGCCTGCACGACCTCGAACGACGTGTAGTTGCCGTCGGCGTCGAGCGTGAAGCTCGGCCGCAGGGTGTTGATGCCCGTGGTCTCCAGCCACAGCTTGGACCAGTCGCCGAGATCCCGGCCCGACGACTTCTCCAGTGCGGCCAGCAGGTCGGCGAGTGTCGTGTTGCCGTACGCGTGCTCGGCGAAGTAGTCGCGTAGGCCGGCAAGGAACGAGTCGACGCCGACGTACGCCGCGAGCTGCTTGAGCACGCTGGCGCCCTTGGCATAGGTGATGCCGTCGAAGTTCACCTCGGCGGTCTGCACGTCCGGCGCGTCCGTGGCGATCGGGTGCGTCGAGGGCAGCTGGTCCTGCCGGTA
>JAODNL010000081.1 GCA_025465405.1 Pseudonocardiales bacterium
TCTCGAACGCGCCGTCGAGCGCCGCCACCGCTCGCTCGAACCGCGACGGGTCGTCGCTGTGCAGCTCCAGCAACGGCTGCCCCTCCTGCACCGGCTCGCCGGGCTTGGTGACCATGACGACGCCCGCGCCGGCGGACACCGCGTCCTCCTTGCGCGCCCGCCCGGCCCCCAACCGCCAGGCCGCGACACCGACAGCCAGCGCGTCCAGACGGGTCAGCACGCCGGAGGCCGTCGCGGTCACCACGTGCCGCTCGCGGGCAACCGGGAGCGCAGCGAGCGGATCCCCGCCCTGCGCCGCGATCATCCGTCGCCACACGTCCATGGCCCGGCCGTCACGCAGCGCGTCGGCCGGGTCGACATCGTCGAGACCCGCGCCGGCCAGCATCTCGCGGGCCAGCGCGAGGGTCAGCTCGATGACGTCCGCGGGCCCACCGCCGGCCAGGACCTCGACCGACTCGGCGACCTCGAGCGCGTTGCCTGCGGTCCGTCCCAGCGGCGTGGACATCTCGGTCAGCAACGCGACCGTGCGCACGCCATGCGCGGTGCCCAGCCCCACCATGGTCTCGGCCAGCTCCCGCGCCGACTCGACGGATGTCATGAACGCCCCGGTGCCGACCTTGACGTCGAGCACGAGCGACGCCGAACCCTCGGCGATCTTCTTGCTCATGATCGACGACGCGATCAGCGGGATGGACTCGACCGTGCCGGTGACATCGCGCAGCGCATAAAGCTTGCGATCGGCGGGAGCCAGGTCGTCGCCGGCTGCGCAGACGACCGCACCGACCTCGTTGAGCTGCTTCACGAAGTCGGTGTTGGAGATCGTGGCCCGCCAGCCCGGGATGGCTTCCAGCTTGTCCAACGTGCCGCCGGTGTGTCCCAGCCCGCGCCCGGACAGCTGTGGCACGGCGGCACCGCAGGCGGCCACCAGCGGCGCCAGCGGCAGCGTGATCTTGTCGCCTACCCCGCCGGTGGAGTGCTTGTCGGTGGTGGGACGCGCGACCGCGGAGAGGTCGAGCCGCTCCCCCGAGGCGATCATCGCCGCCGTCCAGCGGGCCAGCTCGGCGGCCGACAGGCCCCGCAGGAAGACCGCCATCGCCAGCGCCGCCATCTGTTCGTCGGCGACGTCGCCGCGCGTGTAGGCCGAGATCACCCAGTCGATCTCCGCGTCGGAGAGGGTTCCCCCGTCCCGCTTGGTGCGGATTACCTCGACCGCGTCGAACGCCTGGCTCACCCGAGGTCCGCACGGGTGAACGCCAGCGGCAACACCTCGATCATCGACTTAGGGCCTTCGGGCGTGTCGACGAGCAGGTCCGGGCCGCCGTGTTCCCACAGCAGCTGGCGGCAGCGCCCGCAGGGCATGAGCACCTCGCCGTGGAAATCGACGCAGGCGAATGCCACGAGACTGCCGCCACCGGACGCGTGCAACGCCGACACGAGACCGCACTCGGCGCACAGACCGAGCCCGTACGAGGCGTTCTCGACGTTGCAGCCCACCACGATCCGCCCGTCGTCGACGAGCGCGGCCGCCCCCACGGGGAACTGCGAGTAGGGCGCGTAGGCGTGGCCCATCGCTTCGAGCGCGGCCCGTCGCAGCGCCGGCCAGTCGAAGGAAGCTGTCACTGAGAACTCCTAGATCGTTATCGGTAGCGAACGGACGCCGCGAATGACGAACTCCGGGCGCCGCTGTGGGACGGAATGCAGGGCAAGATCTGGAAAGCGCCGCAGCAGCGTGCGCAACGAGGTCTGCAGCTCGACGCGGGCGAGCGGCGCTCCGACGCAGAAATGAATGCCGGCGCCGAAGCCGAGGTGCGGGTTGTCAGCCCGCGTCACGTCGAAACGGTCGGCGTTCGGGAACACGGCCGGATCGCGATTCGCGGCGCCCAGCAGGGCGGCGATCTTCTGGCCCTGCTCGACGACGACAGCGCCTATCGCGGTCTCGCTGAGCGCTGTGCGCTCGAACAGTTGCAGCGGCGAGTCGTAGCGGATGAGCTCCTCGACGGCGCTCGGAACCAGCGCACCGTCCGCGCGCACTGCGGCGAGCTGTTCAGGGTGGGCCAGCAGCGCGGTGACTCCATTGCCGACGACGTTCACGGTCGCTTCGTGCCCAGCGTTCAGCAGCAGCGTGCACGTCGTGATCAGTTCATCCTCGGACAGCCGAGCCCCGTCGCCGTCGGTCTCGGCGATCAGTGACGAGATCAGGTCGTCGCCGGATGAGCGGCGGCGGTCGGCGACCAAGCCGCGCAGGTAGTCCACGAACTCGGCCGACGCCTGCTCGGCGGCGTCGCGCTGGGCGGCGGACACCTCGTACTCGTACATCTTCACAATCGCGTTCGACCACGGCCGAAGTAGATGCCAATCCGCCTCAGGCACGCCCAGCAGCTCCGCGATCACCTGCACCGGCAGCGGCTCGGCATACGTCGCGATGAGGTCGACAGGCGAGCCGTCCGATCCCGCGTCGGCGACACGGTCGGCCAGTCGCTCGGCGAGCTCGGCCACCCGGGGCCGCAGCCGCTCCACATGCCCGCGCGCGAACGCACCGGCGATCAAACGGCGCAGCCGGGTGTGCGCGGGCGGTTCGTTCTCGAGCAGCGAGTTGACGTGGATGAGGGCGAAGGCCGGCATCGGCAGATCCGGCCAGCGCGGCGTCCAGACCCGCCCGAGCGTGCGGGCCCGCAGCACGGCGTTCGCGGCCCGGTGCGTGAAGGTAAGCCACATGCCAAGGCCGTCGTGCCACTGCACGGACCCCTGCTCCCGCGCGGCGGAAAAGTAGGGGTACGGGTCGGCGACGACCTCCGGCGAGGTCAGCTCGAGCGACGTCGCGACGCTCATCCCTCCGTCACGAACCTTGTCCTTTGCGCCAGGGGAGGCCGTCGGCGGCCGGCATACGCAGTCGCTGGGCCGCGAACGCCAGAACGAGCAGGGTGATGATGTAGGGCGTCGCCGGCACGAATTCGACCGGGATGTCGTTCGTGACCGAATACCAGACGAAAACGAGTGCGGCACCGAGCAGTGCCGCGGCGGCTGGTATCACCCGCCGCCGCCAGGTCAGGTAGGCAGCAAGCAAGACGAGGAGCATCGCTACGAGCAGCAACAGCGCGTGTACCGATGTCGAACCCTGGCGCAGCTGCAAGCCATCGGTATAGCCGAACAGGGCGGCACCGGCGGCGAGTCCTCCCGGCCGCCAGTTGCCGAAGATCATGGCGGCGAGGCCGATGAACCCGCGTCCGCCCGTCTGCCCCTCGCGGTAGATGCCGGCGAAGTCGACGAGGAACGCCCCCGCGAGCCCGGCGAGCGCACCAGACACGGTCACGGCTATGTACTTCATCGTGTAGACCGACACGCCCAGCGACTCGGCCTCGTCCGGGTTCTCGCCGCACGAACGCAGCCGCAGCCCGAACGCGGTGCGCCAGAGCACGAACCAGGTCGCCGGAAAGAGCAGCAGCATCAGGATGGTGAATGGTGTCAGCGACGTGGTGATGCCGCGCAGCAGGCCGGCAACGTCGGAGACTACGAACCAATGGTGTCCCTCGATCTTGCCGAAGAACTTGTCGGCTCCGGGCACTTTGAGTTGCGCGAAGCTCGGCACGTGCGGCGACTGAGTCGGCCCACCGCCCTGCTGTCCGGTGAAGAAGACGCCGGCCAGGTAGCGCGCCGCGCCCGTGCTCAGGATGATGATCGCGACTCCGGAGACGATCTGGTCGACACCGAACGTCACGGTGGCGACCGCGTGCAACAGGCCGCCGATCATCCCACCGACGACACCACCCAGGACGCCCATCCACGGGCTGTGCGAGAAGTAGGCGAAGTCGGCGCCGAAGAACGTACCGAGGATCATCATCCCCTCGAGTCCGATGTTGACGACGCCCGAGCGCTCCGACCAGAGGCCACCGAGCCCGGCCAGCGCGATCGGTACCGCGAGGGTGATCGTCGCGCCGACGGTGCCCCCCGATGTGATGTCGTTTGCTCCGGTGATCACCCGGGTCAGCGACAGCAGCGCCAGCCCCACAACCGCGAAGAACACCGCGGCGCGCAGATCGAAGCGCCGACCGCGCGACGCGGCGCCAGCCGGCCCGAGGCCGCCGACCGTGGTCGCGGCGTTGTCGCCCACGATGGTCATGCCGGCGCTCCTTCCGCGACGGGCGTCGTTCGGGTCAGCGCTCGGCCGACGATGCGTTGCTGCCGCACCAGGGCAATGCGTCGCACGAGCTCGTACGCCACCACAACGGACAGCACGACGATTCCCTGGGTGATCTGGATGATCTCCTTCGGGATGTTGTTCAGGTCCAGGATCGTGGCCGAGTTGTCGAGGAAGGACCAGAGCAGGGCGGCGAAGGCGATGCCGACCGGGTTGTTGCGACCCAGCAGCGCGATCGCGATGCCGGTGAAGCCGAGGCCGCTCTGGAACGTGGCCGCCGAGAACGAATGTGACGAGCCGAGCAGGATGGGCATACCGACGAGGCCCGCGACAGCGCCGGACATCAGCAGCGTCAGCGCGGTCATCTTCTTGACGTTGACGCCGCTGGTCTGCGCTACGGAGGCCGAGCGGCCGGCGGCGCGCAGGTCGAAGCCGAACCGGGTGTAATTGACGATGACGTGGAACGCGATACCGACCGCGACGGCCAGGATGATCAGCCCGTAAACCTTGCCACCCGAATTCGGGATCAGGTCGAGGCCGCCGACCTGTCCGGACGTGGGAATCGGTTGGGTAGTGGTGTCGGTGCCGTGCTGATGCCCGAAGACGCTGGCCCGCATCAGGTAGGCGATCAGGCTGGTGGCAATGAAGTTCAGCATGATCGTCGAGATGACCTCGCTGACGCCGCGCAACAGTTTCAGCAGCGCGACGATGCCCGCCCAGGCAGCGCCGGCGAGCATCGCAACCAGGATCGTCGCCGCCTGCCGCACCCCCGTGGGCAGCGCGACCGAGCCGGCGAACGCGCCGGCCAGGCAGGCGGCCAGTCGGTACTGGCCGTCGACACCGATGTTGAAAAGGTTCATCCGGAACCCGATCGCCACCGCGACGGCCGACAGGTAATAGACAGTGGCGCCGTCGACGATCGACAGTTCGGTGCTGCGTTGTGTCCCGTAATGCCACATCTGCGAGAGAACGAACGACGGGCTGTCACCCCTGATCAGCAGAATGAACGACGTCAGCGCTCCGGCGAAGGCGGCCGCAACGAGCGCGGCCACCACGTTCAGCAGCAGACGGTTCAGCCGGTCTCTCACGCCGCATCCCCTGCCGCCGGGCCGGCGCCGGTCATCGCCGAACCGAGTTCCTCGGGCGTGACGCGGTGCGGATCCACGTCACCGACGATGCGTCCGCGCAGGATGACCTTGAGCGTGTCCGACATGCCGATGAGCTCATCCAGGTCGGCCGAGATCAGCAGCACGGCGAGTCCCGCCGCGCGCGCGTTGCGCAGGTGGTCCCAGATGGCGGCCTGCGCGCCGACGTCCACCCCGCGTGTCGGGTGTGAGGCGATCAGCACCTTGGGCTGCCCGCTCATCTCGCGCCCGACGATCAGCTTCTGCTGGTTGCCGCCCGACAGAGACAGGGCCGGCACGTCGATGCCGGGTGTGCGTACGTCGAAGTCCGTCACGATCCGCCGGGTGTCGCGCTTGGCGCCGGTGCGGTCGATCCACCACCCGCGCACGTTGGGGCGCTCGGTCTGGTGCCCGAGAATTCGGTTCTCCCACAGCGGCGCCTCGAGCAGCAGCCCTTGCCGGTGCCGGTCCTCGGGGATGAACGCGACGCCGCGCTCTCGGCGGTGCCGAGTCGGCCACGACGAGATGTCCGCGTCGCCGAGCCGGACCCGGCCCGACGTGAGAGGGCGGATCCCCATGATCGCCTCGACGAGTTCGGCTTGCCCGTTGCCCTCGACGCCGGCCAGCCCGACGATCTCGCCGCGCCGGATCTGGAGGCTGACGTCGTCGATGACGGCCCGGCCATCGGCCGCGGTGACGGTCAGGTGCTCGAGTTCGAGCTCGACGGTCTCGGTGACCGTCGATTCGCGCAGCTCCGGAACGGGCAGCTCGCTGCCCACCATCAGCTCGGCGAGCTGGCGGGACGTCACCTCGCCCGGCAGCACCGAGCGCACCGTCGTGCCGCGGCGGATCACCGTGATCTCGTCGGCCACGCGGAGCACCTCGTCGAGCTTGTGCGAGATGAACAGCACGGTGAGGCCCTCGGCTTTGAGATCGCGCAGATTGGCGAAGAGCTCGTCGACCTCTTGCGGGACGAGCACCGCTGTCGGCTCGTCGAGGATGAGGATCTGCGCGCCCCGGTAGAGCACCTTGCAGATCTCGACGCGTTGCCGGGCGCCGACACCGAGGTCCTCCACCAGGTCGTCGGGACGGATGCCCAGACCGTAGGACTCGGAGATCTCCTTGATCCGGCGACGAGCAACTCGGGCGTTCAGGATCCCCGCGTTGGTCGGCTCGGCGCCGAGCACGATGTTCTCGAGCACGGTGAGGTTGTCGGCCAGTAGAAAGTGCTGGTGCACCATGCCGATACCGGCGGCGATGGCGTCCGAGGGTGAGGAGAAGACGACCGGCTTGCCGTTGATCGCGATCGTGCCCTCGTCGGGCTTGTGCATTCCGTAGAGCGTCTTCATCAACGTCGACTTGCCGGCGCCGTTCTCGCCCACCAATGCGTGCACGTGCCCCCGCCGGACGACCAGGTCGATATCGGAGTTGGCAACCACGCCCGGGAAGCGCTTGGTGATGCCGTGCAGTTCGACGGCCGGAGGTTCGGCCGGCGAGGTGGCGGCCGGCGAGGTGGCGGCCGGCTCAGGTGCGGCGGCGATGGCAACGCTCCCTTGCTCGCGACGGTCCAGGACAGCTGCGGGAACGACAGAACCCGGG
>JAODNL010000141.1 GCA_025465405.1 Pseudonocardiales bacterium
TCAGCAGCCCGATCCGGCGTGTTTTCCGAAGCAGGCGGGCCAGCGCTGAGATCAGGGCCCGGTCGGCCCACGACGGTTTGGGCCGGCGACCTGTCGGCGCAGCACCGACAGCTGGTGGCGCAGCATCAGGATCTCGGCTTCCTTGGAGACATCCGAGCGTAAGAGCAGAGCAAGGGCGCCGAGGAGGCGGATGAAGATCAGATAGATCAGTGGCAGAGCCACGAACCAAAATCTTGCCGATCCCAGGTAAGGTCCGTCCGCCGAACGGGAAACCCCCGGGTCACACCCAGTGGCCCAATTTTGGGCGCCCACAGGCGCACCCTCGATGATCGAGTAGAGGTCCTCAAGCAAGGTCGATGTTGGCGCGTTTGTTGAGGACACCATGCTCACCGTAGTCGCCGAGGATGGTCAGCAGATCAGGCGTTCGTCGTGCTGCGCAACTGCTGACCGTAGCAGCGGATGAATGGCAGCGGTGCGGCTCGTCGGGAGAAAGGCTTGCCGCACACCCGGGTAGGACCGACCGCACCGGGCACGCCTTCCTGCGCAAGGTGAGGACCCCCGCCATGCGGGTGAGGCCCTCATAGTTCTCCAGGCAAGGGCAGAAGCGACGCCGGCCGGCCCTTCGCTCTTCAGCCGCCTTCCACGTCGCAGCACAAAGATCCTGATGTCCTTGGCTGTATCACCGCGCATTGCCAGCATCATGCCCGACATGCTCCGCGTCAAGGCGTACAGCAGCCCACGCAGCGATCTGGCCTGCTCCGCCCACTCACGATCCCGCAGGGAAATCCGCAGGTCATGGCACGAATCGGGAGTCCGGAGCCCTGCACGCCTCACCAAGGCCGTCCGCGTCTCGAACCCGCTTGATCACCGGTGGAATAGGTAAACCACCAGGTCAACGCCGGTTTGCGGCATGGTTCGGGTCTTCTTCACCGTACTTTTCGTGATCTGGCCGCTTCGGATGCCTTGACGTCATTTCTGGTGCGGGTTAGTGTACCGATCGGTCAGTCAGTGATGCGCGTCACGTTATGGGACGCGCAGGGAACATGGATTTCAGGCGCAAGACTCGGCAATGTTCAGCGGTCCGAAAGACGACCTTGAGACCTCAATGGTCCGGCACCGTCCGGAGGTCGGAAGGGAGAACTGTGGCCCAATACCAAATTGGCGTCGACATGGGAGGCACCTTCACCGACGCCGTCGTCATTGACGAAAACGGCAATCTCTGGGCGGACAAGGCCTCAACGACACCGACCCACCTGCTGGATGGTCTGGTGGGCGCGCTGGAGGCCGTCGCCGCCCAGGTGGGCGTCCCGCTCGATGCGCTCCTCACGGAGTGCGACCGGTTCGTGCACGGCACAACGATCGTGACGAACAGCATCGCCGAGCTGCGGGGCGCCCGGGTCGGTGTACTTACCACCGAGGGATTCGGTGACTCGCTTCGCATCGCCCGGTCCCCCCGAACCGACGCGCGCGATCACCACGATCAGCTCAACGTGCCGGACATCGCACCCCGCGAGGCGATCGTCGAGGTCCCCGAGCGGGTGGACAAGCGCGGTCAGATCATCACGGCACTGGACATGGACGCCTGCGAGAAGGCGATCCGCTATCTGGTGGAGAATCAGCAGGTCGAGTCCATCGCGGTCACATTCTTGTGGTCGTTCCTGAACGACACGCACGAACAATTGGCCAGCAACCTGATCGGCAAGCTCTATCCGGACGTGCACGTCAGCATGTCTTCGCGCATCTACCCCATGATCCGCGAATACGAGCGGTCGGTCACCACGGTTCTCAACGCATTCACCGCGCCGAAGGTGGCTCGCTATGTCGATGAGATGACAGAAGCACTGACGGCACGCGGGCTGCGCGTACCCGTCGCGTTCATGCAAGCATCCGGCGGCAGCCTCAGCGCCGAAGAGGCCCGTGAGGTTCCCATCGTGCTGCTGGACTCGGGTCCGGTCGGTGGCGTGGTCGGAGCCAATGAACTGGCCAAGGAACTCGCCATCCCCAACGTCATCACCGGCGACATGGGTGGCACCAGCTTCGACACCTCCGTCATCGCGGACAACCGGCTGACCATGAGCGCGCGATCGTACGTACGGAAACTGCTCACCGGTCTGACCAAAGTGGACGTGGTGGCGATCGGCTCCGGCGGCGGCAGCATCGGATGGGCCGACCCTCGGGGCCTGCTGCAGGCCGGTCCGCACAGCGCCGGCGCGGATCCCGGTCCGGTCTGCTACGGCCGGGGCGGCGACCAGCCCACCGTCACCGACGCCATGGTGTCACTGGGATTCATCGACCCGAACTACTTCCTCGGCGGTCGCGCCAAACTGCACAAGGATGCATCGGACGAAGCGTTCCGGCGGCTGGGCAAGCAGCTCGGCATGTCCCTTGAGGAGACTGCCGCCGCGATGTACCGAGTGGTCGTGGCGTCGATGTCCAACGCGGTACGGGGTATCACCGTGGAGCGCGGTCACGACCCACGGGTGTTCACCTTCTTCGCCTACGGCGGTGCGACTCCGCTGTTCCTGGTGGACATCTGCCGCGAGCTCGGTATCAAGCAGGCACTCGTGCCCAATGCTTCGGCGGTGTTCTCCGCCAGCGGACTACTCGCCTCCGACGATCTGCGGGTCCCCTCCAAGAGCCGATTCTGGAGACCGGGGGAACCGGTCGACGACGTCAACGCAGTGCTACGCGATCTGGAGTTCTCCGCTCGGCGGAACTTGCACACCAGCGGTTACGCCGAAGACGAGATCGTGGTCCAGCGATTCGGCGACCTGAAGTTCCAAGGTCAGATCTTCGAGCTCACGGTTCCGCTTCCGGACGGTGATGTGGAGCAGACCTCGCTGGAAGAGCTCGCGGAGCGCTTCCCGGAGATGTACGAGGCGGAATACGGCCCCGGCACCGCGTGGGTAGACGCCGGCGTGGTGATGATGGCCGTGCGGGTGGAAGCAAAGGCGAGCACCCGCAAGTACCGCTACGAAGGCGGCACCGCAGATAGTGGCGCCGGCGGCAAGGCGGACAAGGCGCGCCGCACCGTCACGCTGCCCGCGACCGGGCAGCAGATCACCATTCCGGTGTTCGACGGTGACCTGCTTCCAGTCGGCCAAGAGGTCACCGGACCCGCCTTGATTGAGAAGAAACAGACCACGATCTTCCTGCCGGAGGATTCCCGCGGAGTACTCGACGAAAGCCGGAACCTCCTGATCGACACACGTCTATGACCCGGCGACCTGCTCTGTTCGAAAAGAGGCATCAGGGATGACCACTGCGGAGCGAGAAGTTGATCTCGTCACTGCCGAGATCATGCGTCAGCAGTTGTACAACATCGCCCAGGAAATGGGCACCGTCATGATCCGGACCTCGGGTGACCCTATCGTCACCGAGGCGGTCGACTTCTCCACATTCATCGCCGACCCCGAAGGCGGCATCATCGCCTTCTCCGGGTACATGACCTGGCACGCGGGGCCGGCACGAAAGTCCGTCCAGCACATCCTCGCCAGTGTGCCGCGTGAGGAGATCTATCCGGGGGATGCGTTCATCTGCAACGACCCCTACACCACCGGCGCGTGTCATCCGCCGGACGTGGGAATCGTCCGGCCGATCTTTTTCGACGACGAACTGGTCGCCTGGTGTTGGTCGGAAGGGCACATCCTCGACGTCGGCGGGATGTCTCCCGGCGGTTTCGCGCCGGCCGCGCACGATTGCTACGGCGAGGCGCTGCGGTTTCCGGGGATCAAGTTCATGGAGAAGGGCCGGGTGTCCTCCGACATCCGTCGCCTGATCGACGCCAACTTCCGGCTCGCCTCGCGTAACTACAACGACCTGCGGTGCTTCCTCGCGGCCACGTCGGTCGGTGAGCGCCGGGTGATGGACCTGATCGCCCGGCACGGGCTAGCGGACTTCCGTCGCTACGTCGATGTCAACAACCATCTCTCCGAACAGACGCTGCGCGAGCGCATCTCTAAGCTGCCCAACAAGACCATCGTCAGCACAGAAAACGTCGAACACAACGGCCACGCCAACGACGTGTTCACCATCCAATGCGCGATGACGGTCAACGACGGCACCATCGAGCTGGACTTCACCGGCACCGATCCGCAGACCGACGGATTCGTCAACATCGCCGAGGGTGCGATGTGGGGTGTCGCGGTGACCCCGTTGATGCTCATGCTCGCCCCCGACATCGCCTTCAACGAGGGTTTCTTCAACTGCCTGCGGATGACACTTCCGGAGGCGTCCCTGGTGAACGTGCAGATGCCGGCGCCCTCGTCCTCCGGGCACATGGAAACCGGAATGCATGTAATGAAACAGCTCACGCGGATGCTATCGGAGCTGATGGCCGAAAGCGATGATCCCTTCATCCGGTCGCATGCGATGGCGCCGTTCCACGACGGCTGGATCGGCGGCGTGTTCGCCGGCGCAGACGACGAGGGCACTCAGTTCGTCATGCTCGACATGAACGGTGGCGGCGCCGGTGGCGGCGCACAGACCATTGTCGACGGCATGGACGCCGCAGGAACCCTGACCCAGATCAGCAACGGGCTGCCGGACATCGAACTGAACGAGCTGAGCTTCCCGATCCGCTACCTGTGGCGACGGCTGAACACCAACTCGGGCGGCCCCGGCAAGTTCCGCGGTGGCCAGGGGATCGACTTCGCCTGGACCTCAGACGGGGTATCCCTCGGATACGAGACGGTCTTCTCCTCCTGCTGGCAGATCCCACCGGCCGGTGTCGACGGCGGATATCCCGGTTCCACGAGCGGATACCAGTTGATCACCGACACCAACGTGGTCGAGCTCACGGCGGCGCAGAAACCGGTCAACCAGGCCACCATCACCGGAGACGTGGCCGACTTGGATGGCAAGCAAGCCAACGTTCCCGTGCGGAAGGGCGACGTGTTCGTCCAGTTCGAGGGCGGCGGCGGTGGTCTGGGCGACCCGCTCACCAGAGACCCGCAACTTGTCGCCGGCGATGTGCGGGACCGATATGTCGACCGGGCCGTGGCCGAGACCGTTTACGGCGTGGCGTTCGAGGGCGACACGTTCAACGTGGACGTCGCCGCCACCGAACTGCGCCGTGCTGACATCCGCAGGAGCCGGCTCAGCGAAGCCAGGCCGGGTGCCGCGAACCGGCCGAGCCGGCCCGCAGACGGGACCGAACGCCCGGTCGGGTACTCGCTGACGCTGGTAACCAGCAAGGACAGCGCGGCCTACTGCTGCCAGCAGTGCGGCGAGGTGCTCGCGGACGCCAACGGGGACTGGCGCAACGGCTGCGCGCAACGGGATCGCCCCGCGCACGAGGCGCTCGCCGCGCAGGGTAGCTGGGCGAAGGAACGAACCGAGGATCCCAAGGTGTTCCTCACCGAGTTCCTTTGCCCGGGTTGCGGCGCTGCCCTCGAGGTCAGCACGGCCGTCCGCTGAGCCGAGCCGCTGCGCCCCGCCTGCCACAGCAGCGGGCAGACCGGGGCGCAGCGGAGGGCTACCCGCCTTACCGCACGAGGAACCAGATATGGACGCCTTCACCATTCCCGACATCATCACCAAGACCGCTACCGGGCAGCCGGTCAACCCGGGGCAGGTCGCGTTCACCTTCGACGGTGTCGCGCACTCCTACGAGGAGTTGCACGAGCGCGCCACAGCATTCGCGCAGGGGCTGTTGTCAGCCGGATTCGACAAGGGCGACCGAGTTGCGGTGCTGATGCGTAACCGTCCAGAGTGGATCGAGTCTTTCTTCGGGGTGACGCTGCTTGGCGGGGTGCTCGTTCCGCTGAACTACCTGCTGCGTACCGACGAGCTGCAGTTCATCCTGCAGGACTCGGGGGCGAAGTGGATCGTGTACGAGGCCGAGTTCGCTGATGTCGTGCGCGAATTGCGAGCCAAGAACGACGGGCTGGGCTGTGTCGGCGTCGACGAACCCGCGACGGTGGCGCTGAGCTACCTCGCGCTGTTGAATTCGGGCGGCGAGCGTCGGCTGCCGGCGGTCGGGCCGGACGATCTGGCACTGCTCCAGTACACCTCCGGTACCACCGGCCGTCCCAAGGGTGCGATGCATACGCACTCCACCGTGCTGTGGAACAGCTACCATCAGCTCGTCGATTTCGCGATCAACCGGCATGACGTGTGCTATGTGACACCGGCGCTGTGCTGGGCTGCAGGGTTCCACGACCTCGCACTGGCCACCTTGTGGGCGGGCGGTCGATTGGTGCTCACGGGTGCGAGTTTTGAGCCAGGCAGGTTCCTCGCGACCGTGGAACGTGAGCGCGTGACGACCACGCTGCTGGTCCCCACCGTGCTCAAACGGGTACTGGCAGCGCCGAAATTCGACGCCCACGACCTGTCCTCGCTGCGGATGGTGATCAGCGGCGGGGAGCCGGTGCCGGTCACTTCGAGTGAGGAGATGCGGCGGCGGCTGCCCGGCTGTGCGGTTCTGCCGGTCTATGGTCTGAGTGAGTTCCCCACCCTCATGCTCCTACTCGACGCGGACGACGCGTCGCGTAAACCGGGTTCAACCGGCAAGGCGTGCAGCGTAGCCCGGGTACGGGTGGTCGATGCCGAGGGCCGGGACGTAGCGTCGGGGAACGTCGGCGAGATCCTGTGCAAGTCGCCCGCTGTCATGCGGGGTTACTACCGGCGTTTCGAAGCCACAGCGGCGACACTCGCCGACGGCTGGCTGCATACCGGAGACCTCGCCACGGTGGACGAGGAAGGCTACGTATTCGTCGTCGGCCGGTCGAAGGACATGATCATCACTGGCGGACTCAACGTCTACCCCGCCGAAGTGGAACGGGTCCTGGCGCAGCATCCGGCGATCACCGAGGCTGCGGTCATCGGGGTGCCGGACGAGCAATGGGGCGAGGTCGGCGCGGCCCACGTGGTGCTCCAGGACGGGCATGTCCTCACCGAACAGGACCTTGTCCGCTGGCTCCGTGAGCAGGTCGCCACGTTCAAGGTGCCCCATCACTATGTCTTCCACTCGACGCCGTTGCCGCGTACGACCTCGGGAAAGGTTCAGAAATTCATGCTGCGCCATCCAGGGTGATCCTGGCCTAACATGTACTGATCAGTACATCAGGTAACGATTGGAGCGCCGGGTGGGCGATAGCGACGACCGATGGGAACACATTCTGCGGGTGGCCGCGCGGCTATTCGCTCAACGTGGTTACCACGGTACAGGGATGACCGAACTGGGTGAGGCGGCAGGCCTCCAGCGCGGAGCGCTTTACTACTACATCCAGAGCAAGGAGAACCTGCTGTACGAGATCTCCTCGCGACACGTCGTGGAGATGGTCCAGTTCGGTGAGGAGCTGGTCAAAGAGCAGCGCACGGCCACTGACAAGCTCCTGCGGCTGAGTAAGCAACTCATTCGCACCATTCACGATGACCTGGACGAGGTCACCGTCTTCTTCCGGGAAATCGGGGCGCTCACCGGTGAGCGCCGCCTACGAGTTTTCGAACTCCGTGACCGGTTCGAGGACGTGTGGATGCGGATACTGCAGCAAGGAGTCTCCGAGGGGGTGTTCCGTCGCGCCGATCCGCTTTTGATCAAGGCGATATTGGGCATGCACAACTACTCCTACCTGTGGATGAAACCCGGCGGGCAGATGCAGCCTGAGGAAGTAGCGCAATATTTTTGCGAGGTGTTGTTCCGGGGAATACTGACCGAATCCGGCGATGTCGAATACCGTTCGCTGACCACGGATCATTGAGAAGCCGTGTCGCCTGAGGTGGTATGTAGCGTTCGGTCAGCGCGTGATACCTCGGTCGACGACTCGTTCCGTAGCTTGGCACGCCACCATTGCTTGCGATGTGAAGGAGATGTTATCCATTGGCCACCGCACCCACCGCAGCTGACTACCAGAAGCTCCGGGACCGGATCTTTTCCGCGATCTGGGATGAGCTGGACCCGCTCGTGGAGCAGATCGAAAACGATGAACACATTCCGCGTGATGTGGTGTGGCCGATTCTGCGTGAGTGCGGTGTATTCGGGCTGCTGATTCCCGCCGAATACGGTGGACACGGCCTGACGATCAGCCAATACCTCCCGATCATCGCCGAGTTCGCCAAGCTCCAAGGCGGCATTCGCGCTCTCGTTCACGTACACAATTCGTTCGCGCACGCACTTTCCGAGATCGGCGGCACGGAGCAAAAAGACGCCGTTCTGTTCGGTGCGGCCTCCGGGGAGAAGTCGGTGGCTTTCGCGCTGACCGAACCTGATCACGGCACCGGCGCCGACCTGGGCACCACCGCCAGGCGTGAAGGCGATCATTATGTCGTCAATGGCTCCAAGTGGTTGATCACCAACTCGGACTTCGCCTCGCATTTCATCGTGATGGCCAAGACCGCGCCGGCGCAGGTGTCCGCATTGCTGGTAGAACGCGACACGCCCGGGGTCCAGATCGAGCCGTTGCCCGAGACCATGGGGTGCAAGGGCGGCGAGCACGGGCGGTTGACGTTCACCGACATGCGCGTGCCCGTCTCCGCACTGATCGGCAGCGAGGGCGAGGGACAGGATCACCTCGAGCGGGCGCTGGAGATCTCCCGTGTGCTGGTGGCCGCCAGCTCGCTCGGTACGGCCGAACGCGCACTGGAGTTGTCGGTACGGCGGGCGAAGCAGCGCGTCACCTTCGGCAAGCCCATTGCGCAGCGCCAGGCCGTGCAGCGCTACGTGGCCGAGATGGCCATCGACGTGTACGCGCTACGCGGCATGCTTGCCGATGCCGCCTCCAAATGGGACGCGGGCCGCCGTATTCCGGCCGAAGCGTCGATGTGCAAGCAGTTCGGGCTCGAAGCCGTCGGCCGAGTGACCGATCGGGCGCTTCTCGTACACGGCGGGATCGGTTACACCAGGGAGTTCCCCATCGAGCGGCTCTACCGCGACGCCAGGCTGAACTGGTTGGAGGAGGGCAGTCCCACCATCCAGTACATGGTGACGGCCAGGGAGATGCTCGGCGGATACCAGTTCGACGACGCGTTCGGAGGTTCTCCCGATGCGTGACGCGGTCATCGTCGACATCGTCCGCACGCCGAGCGGCAAGGGAAAACCCGGCGGCAAGCTCGCCCACCTGCACCCGGTGGACCTGCTGGCGGCCACACTGCGGGAACTGGTGGCGCGCAACGGAATTGACCCCGGCCTGGTCGAGGACGTCATCGGCGGCTGCGTCACCCAGGCCGGTGTGCAGGCGGCGAACATCACCCGGAGCGCGGTGTTGGCGGCCGGTTTCCCGGTGACCGTACCGGCGACGACTGTGGACCGGCAGTGTGGTTCCAGCCAGCAGGCACTGCACTTCGCGGCACACACGGTAGTGGCCGGTGCCGCCGATGTGCTCATCGCGTGCGGGGTGGAGTCCATGAGTCTCGCCCCGCTGTGGTCCAACGTCGGCGAGGCCGATCCCTATGGCACCGGTATTGCCGAGCGATTCCCCGGTGGGCTCGTCCAGCAGGGGATAGCCGCCGAGTTGGTGGCCGCGCGATGGAAGCTGACCCGCGAGGAACTGGACGACTACGCGTGTAGGTCCCACCAGCGGGCGGCAGAGGCCACAGCGAGCGGCGTGTTCGCGCCGGACCTGGTGGCCGTGCCGGACTGCCCGTCGACCGAGGACGAGACACTCCGACCGGGCACCACTGTGGAGCAGCTGGGCAGGCTGAGGCCCTCGTTCGTCAACGAGCGGATGGCGCAGCGGTTCACTGAGATCGAATGGCGGGTCACGGCGGGCAACTCCTCCCCACTGACCGATGGTGCCGCCGCCGCGCTGGTGATGAACGCGGACACGGCCGCACAGTTCGGGTTGCGTCCACGGGCACGCATCCACAGCACGGCCGTTGCCGGAGACGATCCGATGCTGATGTTGATGGGCGTTGTGCCCGCCACGCGGCAGGTACTGGATCGGGCTGGCCTGGCCGTGCGAGACATCGACGCGTTCGAGGTCAACGAGGCGTTCGCGTGCGTGCCGCTGGCATGGCAGCGCGAACTTGAGGTTCCCGCGGAGAGACTGAACATGCACGGCGGGGCGATCGCCCTTGGGCACCCGCTGGGTGCATCCGGCATACGAATCGCCTCCACCTTGATCGAGACATTGGAGCGCCGCAACGGACGATTCGGACTGCAGACAATGTGCGAGGCCGGCGGCATGGCCAACGCGACGATCATCGAACGGCTGTGAGGAGCGACATGCCAGGGCCGCTTACCGGGGTTACCGTCCTGGAGATCGCCGGACTCGGGCCGGGGCCCTTCTGTGGCATGATGCTGGCCGACATGGGTGCCCGGGTGATCCGGGTGGACCGCGTCGACGCGGTCACTGACCCGCCCGATCCACATGCCCGTTACGAAGTTCTCAATCGGGGCAGGGACTCGATCGCGGTCGACCTCAAACATCCGGACGGGGTCGCCGCGGTAGTTCGGCTGGCCGAGACCAGCGACGCCATGTTCGAGGGGTTCCGGCCCGGTGTCGCCGAACGCCTCGGCATCGGGCCGAAGGACTGCCAAGCCCGTAATCCGGCTCTGGTGTACGGCCGGATGACGGGCTGGGGCCAGGACGGCCCGTACGCCCAGCGAGCCGGGCACGACATCACCTACCTCGCAGTGGCCGGCGCGCTGCATCCGGTGGGCCGCCGCGGCGGTGGGCCGGTCCCGCCGCTGAACATGGTGGGCGACTTCGGCGGCGGCGGCATGCTGCTGGCCTTCGGAATCGCGTGTGCACTGTTGGAGGCCAGGGCCAGCGGTCGTGGGCAGGTGATCGACGCCGCGATCGTGGACGGCGCCGCCGCGCTCACCGCGATGATGCACGGCATGATCGCGGACGGACGCTGGTGCACCCGGCGCGGTGAGAATCTCTTGGACTCCGGTTGCCCCTATTACGACGTCTACCGCTGCGCGGACGGCCAGTACGTCGCGGTCGGTGCGTTGGAGGACAAGTTCTTCGCCGAACTGGTCGACCGGCTCGGTGTTGACGGCGATCCCGTCTTCGGCCCTGGCAGGACGGATCCGGCGCGATGGCCGGCGATCCGTCGCCGGCTCACCGAACTTTTCGCCGGAGCCACCAGGGACGAGTGGGTGGCCCGGTTCGGCGCTGCGGACGCATGCGTGGCACCGGTGCTGTCCTTGACCGAAGCGACCATCGATGCACATAACCGGCGGCGGGGTGTGTTTACGATGTCTTCGGGCTTTGCACAACCGAATCCGGCACCGCGCTTCGACCGCACTCCCGCGGGGCCGGTCGGCGCGGCCTCGTATCCAGGCGAGCACACCCGGGCGGTGCTCGCTGCCGCCGGTTACGACATCGCCGCCATTGAGCGGCTGGAACGCACTGGGGCGGTGCGTAGCGCGGGTGTACGACCGTGAGCGAGCAGCTGGTGGCGATGGTCACCGGTGCCGGTTCGGGTATCGGCCTGGCGACGGCGCGGCGGCTGCATCGCCTCGGGATGCGGCTGGTGCTGGTGGACCGGGACCCGTCTTCGGTCGGTCGGCTGGCCCAGCGGCTCGGCGCCGTCGCGGTGGTCGGCGATGTCACCGATCCCGCGGTCAACGAGCGTGCTGTGCAGGCCGCGACCGACCGCTACGGCCGGCTCGATCTGTTGCATGCCAATGCCGGTCGGATGACCAGCCGCGCGCTGGCCGCAGTCGACATAGCGTCCATGGATCTGGATGCCTACCGGGCGACGATGGGCGTGAACGTGGACGCGGTGGTCTTCGGCATTCGGGCCGCGATGCCCGCACTGCGCGGTGAACGGCATGCGGGGATCGTGGTGACGGCCTCGCTCGCCGGCCTGACCCCGTATCCGCCGGACCCGATTTACACCATGACCAAGCACGCCATGGTCGGCCTGGTGCGATCACTGGCCGAGCCGTTGGCGGCCTGCGGCGTGACGATTTCCGCGGTCTGCCCGGGCTTCGTGGATACGCCGCTGATCGCTGAGGCGCGTCACGAGTTCATCGCGGCTGATTTCCCGTTGATCACCGCAGCGGACGCCGCGGCAGCCGTCGAGCACGCGTGGCGCGCCGCCGAGCCTGGAGCGCTATGGGTGGTGCAGCCGGGCAGGGAACCGATCGCTTACCGGCCGGCGGGTGTCCCCGGCCCGCGCACCGGCGGCTCAACAACCCTGCCGACTGTGCAGTGACTGCAACGAAAAGTTGAGAAACCAGGTGATGTGATGTCACGGTCTCAGGAAACATTCAGGTCGTTCTGGGAGGCCCGGGTCGACGCCACTCCGTCGGCGGATTTTCTCGTGCACGGGGGAGGACGGCAGACCTACGAGGAATTCGACCGCTCGCTGAACTCGCTGGCGCACGGGTTGCGGGCGGCCGGAGTGGGACAGGGCAGCCGGGTCGCCTACCACCTGCCCAATGGGGTGGACCTACTGCGGGTGGAGATGGCGGCGCAGAAACTGGGTGCGGTCACCGTGCCGATGATCGCCGGTCTGACGTACGCGGAGATGACTTACATTCTGCAGCACGCCCAACCTTCGCACCTGATTCTGGACGCGGCCGGACACCGGACCGTCATCGGCGGCGGTGGCATCGGCGAGGCGGGCGTTCAGATGTTCGTCTTCGATGGGGACTCGGCCGGTCTGGACACCGGTAACGGCGAGCGCCCACCGGCATCGGCTCTCGACCCAATGGCGCCGATGTCGATCCGTTACACCTCGGGCAGCACCGGCCGGCCCAAGGGCGTGGTGCAACCGTCCGCCGGTTTCTCCAGCGCCGGCCATGCGATCGCAAGCCGGCTGTCGATCGCCAGCCGGGACAACGTGTTCTGCGCGCTGCCGCTGTTTCATACTGCGGCCTCGCACATGATGCTCGCGCCGGCCATCGCTGCCGGATGTGCCCTAACCCTCGTTCCTCAGTTCAGCCGAACCACGTTCTGGCAACAAGTACGGAAGTCCGGCGGGACGATTACCCTGCTGATGCCCGCGCAAATCTCGATCCTGATGACGGCCGCACCCGACTCACGTGACCGCGACAATCCGCTCCGGCTGGTGTTCTCGCACGTCCGATCGAAAGAATTCTGCGCACGATTCGACGTGGACATCTGTACGACGTGGGCGATGACCGAGACCTCGGGCATGGGCACACTGACGCCACCCGGATACGATGACTATCAACCCAAGCTCATCGGTCGACCGATGCCCGACGACGCAGAAACCAAGATTGTCGATGCCAAAGGACGGGACGTTCCTCCCGGGCAGCCGGGCGAATTCTGCTTCCGGCATCCGCATGTCATGATCGAATACTACAGGGACGAGCACAATACCGCCGCGACATTGTGCGACGGTTGGGTGCACAGTGGCGACCTGTGTGCAATTGACGAGTCGGGTCGCATCTATTTCCATGGGCGCCTGAAAAACGTTATCAAGCGTGCTGGGGAGAACATCGCTGGCGAAGAAGTCGAATTCGCCATCATGGCGCATCCAGCCGTCGAGGAATGCGTCGTGTGTGGCGTCGAAGACGACATCTACACCGAAGAAGTCTGTGCGACCGTCGTAGTGCGCGAAGGCCAGTCATTGAGCGAGACCGGAGTCATCGAGTGGTGCTCGCGGCAGCTTTCGGACTGGAAAATACCCCGCTACATACGGCTGCTGCGTACCCCGAGGCTTATTCAAAAGGCCCGCAGCTGATTCGTGGCCTTAACGGCTGGCAGCGCGTTCTTTGTCCACAGGTTCCACAGATCTTGGTGGATTACTCGAAAGCGTGGACATGGCAACGGCCCGTGTTCT
>JAODNL010000168.1 GCA_025465405.1 Pseudonocardiales bacterium
GCAGCAGCATCGAGCTCGATGTCATGAGCAGCAATTTCCCTCGGCGGATCCGCAACACCAACAGTGGACACCCGCTGCTGGCCGCCGACACCGACACCGACATTCGGGTCGCGGTCAACACGGTGCATCATTCGGCTCGTCACCCGTCGTTCCTCGAGGCGCGGGTGCTACCGAATCCGGCCGGCTCCAGTCCCTCCGAAGACCGCGCAACCTCTAGCCAGATGGGACCAAGACCATGACTGCCTTGTCGACACCCGACAGCTTCACCCATTGGATCGTCACATTGCTCGATGTCGAGGACAGCCAGGACCTTCGCAAGACCCACGGTCCGGCCCACCGCGCGTACGCCGCGACGATCGAGGACCGTATCGTGCTGGCCGGGCCGACCTACGCCGAGGACGACGTCACGATGAACGGCAGCGTGTTCGTGGTGAACTTCGAGACCCGGGAAGAAGTCGAGGCCTTCGTGGCAGCCGATCCGTTCGTGCTGAACCGCGTGTACGAGAGCTGGACGATCGTCCTCTTCAAGAACGCCTGGCCGTACCAGGGCTGAGCTGTTCGCGGCGCCTGGTGCGCCGAGGGTCGACAAGGAGGCTGGACATGCACCGGCTCGAGCTCGCGGACGTTCCTGACGAGGCGGTCACCCGGTACGGACTCGGACGACTGCCGGTCGACCGGGCCGCCACGGCGACTGCCGACCTCCTGCGTCTGGACGGCAAGTGCGCCGTAGTCACTGGAGGCGGGGGAGACGGCCTCGGAAACGCGATCTGCCATCGCCTTGCCGAGCAGGGGGCCACAGTGGTCATCCTCGACATCGACGCGCAAGCCGCCACGCATACCGCGACCGAGATCCGACGGCGCTATGGCACCACCGCCGTGCCCCTGACAGTAGATGTTGCGAGTTCTGTCGAGGTCGACCGCGCGGTCGAGCGCATCGAGGGCGAGGTCGGCCGGATCGATGTATTGGTGAACAACGTCGGGGGCGTGGGCCGGATCAGTGCGACGGACGTGCGACCACCGACGATGAGCGGGATCGACCAAATGACAGCGGCGCAGATCGACGTGTCGGTCGCGCTGAATCTGGTCAGCGCCTTGTACCTGTCCCGGGCGGTCGTGGCGTCGATGCTGCGCGACGATGCCGGCGGACGAATCGTTTTCATCTCCTCGGAGTTCGGCCGAATCGGTAGTGCCAACGCCAGTGTCTACAGCGCCTGCAAGGCGGCGCTGATCGGGCTGACTCGTGCGTTGGCGCGGGAGGTCGGCCCCCGCGGCGTCTCTCCAGTGTGCGTCGCACCGGGGCTGCTCGTAGGCCAGCGGATGCTCGACTCGCTCACCGACCGGCACGCCCCGCGCGCGCCGTTTGAGTTCGCCCTCGAGCGTTCCAGCATCGGGCGGGCGGCCGTCGTGGACGAGGTGGCCAGCGTCGTCGGATTCCTTGTCTCGCCAGCCGGTGCCTACGTGCACGGCACAACGATCAGTGTCGGCGGCGGCATGAGCGACTGAGCCGGCCCGCAGACACGACGCAACGAGCTCGGCGAGCGTGAGACCGGAGAAGACGCCCTTGGCAGGTGCCGCCCGGCGTTCGGGCGAGGTCGCAGATGACGACGCTAGCGACGCTTACAGCGAGGCGCCGCGGTCGATCTTCAGCTCCAGTCCAGTTACCGACCCCGCATCCGGTGAGCAGAGCCAGAGCGCGCCTCGGGCGAGCTCGTCGGGCTCGCTCCAGCGGCCGGGCATGCGGGCCATGCGGTCGAGGGTGGCGAGATAGCCGTCGCGCGTCGGCTCGCCGGGGCTGAACAATGCGTACTGCTCGGGGAAGAAGATCATGTCCGTATTGACCAGGCCCGGCAGCAGGGCGTTGACACGCACGTTGTGCGGTGCGAGTTCGGCGGCCAACGTCTTCATCAGCCCCAGGACGCCGTGCTTTGCAGCGACGTAGTGCCCAATGTTCTGGGTGCCGCGTGTGCCGGCGACCGAGGACGTGAGCACGATGCTTCCGGACTTGTGCTTGAGCAGATGCGGCACGGTGTACCGCACGGTCAGCCAGACCCCTTTGAGGTTCACCGCGATGGTCTCGTCGAATCGGTCCTCGCTCATCGTCCAGAGCGGTCCGCCGATCGACCAGATGCCGGCGTTCGCGACCACGTAGTCGATCCGGCCGAGCTCGGCGACGGTCTGTGCGACGAACTGCTCCATCTGGCCCGCTTGGGAGACGTCGGCCTGGACGGTGACGCACCGACGGCCGAGCTGCTGGACTGCGTTCCGCGTCTGGTCGAGGTCTTGCGTCCTGGCCGGCGCGTATTGCACGCTGTCGAACGGCGCGCAGGCGTCGCACACGGCGACGTCGGCGCCGGCCTGTGCGAACGCGACGGCGTGTGCCCGGCCCTGTCCGCGTGCTCCGCCAGTGATCAGTACGACTTTGCCGGACATCTCAACCGCCACGTCGGTCACCGTAAGAACGAATGAGCATTCAGTCAATAGACGAAGACACGCCCGGTGGCGCTATTTGCAGACGAATCACGTCTGTAATATAGTCCGTTGACCCGGAGGACGTGAACATGGCGATGAACTTCGACCTGGTTGGTCAACCCCTCGATCCCATCGAGGTCTCGTGGTCGTCGAAGGATGCACTGCTCTACGCGCTCGGGGTGGGCGCGGGCAGCGTCGATCCGCTGGCCGAGCTGTCCTTCACCACTGAGAACACCCGGGGCGTGCCACAGCAAGTGCTCCCGACCTTTGCGGTGTCCGTTGTCGGTGGGGGCGACGTGAGGCTCGGGGACTTCGGCCCCGGCCAGCTGCTCCACGGGGCGCAGACCGTGGAGACCTTCGGCGCCCTGCCGCCCGACGGCACGGGGGTCGTGCGGACGTGCGTCACTGCGATCCACGACAAGGGCTCGGCAGCGGTGGCGATGCTGCAATCGACTCTCGAGGACCGGGCGTCCGGAACGATCCTGGCGCGGACCGAGTCGAGTGCCTACATCCGGGGTGAGGGCGGGTTCGGCGGTTCTCGCGGTGAGACCGAGCGGTGGGCCACGCCCGATCGGCCCGCGGACCAGGTCGTCGAGTATTAGACCCGCCGTGACCAGGCCCTCCTGTTCAGGCTCAGCGGTGACCGCAACCCGTTGCATACCGACCCG
>JAODNL010000175.1 GCA_025465405.1 Pseudonocardiales bacterium
CCCGCAGGAGCCGACGAGGTGTCACTCGGTGTCGGCGCCGCGGTCGTCGGCGCGGGGGTGTCGCTGGTGCTCGCAGGCACCGACGACGTCGCCTCGGTGGAAGTCGCCGACGGCGGCACGCTCACCGACGAACTCGACGAGGCCGGATGCGTGGTTGTCGGCACATCGCTGGGCAACGGACTGGACGACTGGGAGGTCGACGCCGACGACGGTGGGCTGGACGGGGGGAGGACGCGCCATCCGTCGATCTCGTCAATCGACAGACCGCTCGCGGGCGTCGTGGTCGAGGTGTAGAAGGTGAAGCCGACGTCGCCCGGCGCGGCAATTGCCTGGCCTCGTGCCGCCGTGTGCGTGAGCTGCCACGACGGTGTGGGCCGGCCGATCTGCCATAGGCGCGCCTGCAGCACGACCGACGTGGTGCCGGTCGCCGACGCCTCGAACTCCAGCGCTCGGCCTGCGGCCGCGATGGTCGGTACCGAGACCTGCCCACCGATGGCGGACTCCTTCTTGGCCCGAACCTGGCTGAAGCCGATGCTCATGCGCCCATCCGGGCGGATCCGAACGTGGGCACGCAAAAGGTCGCCGTTGGCCTGCCGGCGCAGGTCCAGATCGAGGTAGACACCGCCACCGGACCGGGGCAGGGACGGCAGCGTGAAGCGGGCCGCCAGCATCTGGTCCGTCGACCTGACGTGCGGCAGATGTGCGGCGACCGCGCGCCCGCCCGGGACGGGCGAGACGTGCGCTGTGTTGTGGCTCACGCTGACTAGGTTGGACGACGATGTCGTCCACGCGCCACCGACGTCGGCCGTGCCGAGGCCGTGCGCGACGCCTCGTGACATCGAGTCGCGGACGTTCTGCGTCATCGAGGTTGCCGGCTGTGCGCCGACCTGGCTGTCGACAGCAGTCAGACCGGCGACCGCCGAAAGCGTGGCGAGCACGCAGGCGACGCCGGCGATGATGCGGCCTCGAAAGGGGCGCGGCTGCGCAACTGACGCCGCGCCAGGTGGCGTCGCATCGAGCTCGTGAACGATCGGCGATACGGGTGAATTGTGATGGTGGGTGCGGTGTTTACCGGAGGTTTTTCCAGCGGCGTGACGGCCCATGATCCTCTATTCCTGTCACCCCCGCGCTGCCATACAACTACACTAGAACTAGTACTTCACACAAGCTTTACCTGTTTCTTTCATGATTCAGTTCCCGAAAGTTACCGCTAACGGCTCATTCCGAACGCCCGGCCGGACGCGTGTCGCTCGGGCGAAACTAGCCGAGAGAACCTTGATATGACAAAACGATCTAGAACGGAACAATAAGATCATTTCGGGTGCAAATGTACCGGCCGGCCAACCCTAACCAGTCCTGGCGACGGCTGTAAACTCGATCTTTCCGGTCGCGCGTGTCGTGATCTTGATTGGGCCGGATCCCCTTTGTGATACGCTCTTTTCTCACGTTGTGAATGCGTGAAACGACTGAGACATCTCGGGCCAAGCGGCCGAAATCGACACCGCTGGTTCGGACGTCATATCGGGGGATAGTCGTGAGTGTTACTCGTGTTGGTTATGTTCCTGGCGTGTTCGACATGTTCCACGTCGGCCATCTCAACATCTTGCGAAATGCGCGGCTGGCGTGCGACTTCCTGATCGCCGGCGTCGTCAGTGACGAACGCGCCGTGGATGCGAAAGGCAAGATGCCTATCGTGCCGCTGGCCGAACGGCTGGAGATCGTCAACAGCATCCGCTACGTCGACGACGCCGTCGTCGAGGACGTCGCCGAGAAACTGGACATGTGGCGCCGGCTCGATTTCGACGTGATCATCAAGGGCGACGACTGGCGAGGAACGCCCAAGGGCGACAAGCTCGAGCGGGACTTTGCCAAGGTGGGTGTCGAGGTCGTGTACCTCCCCTACACCGTGCACACGTCCAGCACGATGCTGCGGCAGGTGCTGCACACTCGCGTCGCGAACTGACGATCACTGGCTCGGGGGCTCAGCCCCGGTCGGTCAGCGAACGCATCTCGCGGAACCAGCGCACGCAACCTGCCGCGAGGAACAGCGCGTTTGCCGCGAACAATGCGGTGTAGACGACGACGAACGCAGTCTGCGCACCGATGAGCACAACCGACAGGGCAAGGACGCCGTAGTCGTTCGGCAGCACCACCAGCGACCGGAGGATCGGCGCTCGCTCGGTGGGATCCAGGCTCGCCGTCGTGACCCCGGACTGCCCGGCTTTCAGACGTTCGACCCGGCGCAGCATGTCCGAGAGCACGAGAGCGAAGAAGAACACGGCTGATACCACGGCGAATCCGAGTGGCACCAGCAGCAGGCTCGGGTGCCGCAGATCGAAGAAGCGGAACCACGCGATTGCGATCGCGATGTGGAACGCGGATACCTTCAGCGCGTCGAGCACGTGATCAAGCCACTCGCCGGCGGGAGAGCCACCGCCGCGCAGTCGCGCCACCTGCCCGTCCGCGGAGTCGAAGGCGTACCCGACCAGTAGGCCGGCCGCCGCTGCCACTCCCACGACCCAGCTGGAACGGAACACGGCGATCGCCGCGATGGCCGCGAACGTGAAGACCGCGCTGATCGCGCTGACCTGATTCGGCGTCAGCCCGCGCAGGTAGGCGACGGCGGCGATCTGTCGCCCGAGACGGCGGTTAACCCAACGCGAGTAGCCGGCGGCACCGCGGTTGCTCTTCTGCG
>JAODNL010000263.1 GCA_025465405.1 Pseudonocardiales bacterium
GCGATCGCGCTGGAGCAATGGCATCAGCGCCACACTCACTGCCCGCTGTGCGGCACGGTCACGGCAGAGACGAACAGCGGCTGGACCCGGACCTGCCCCGCCGACGGCAGCCAGCACTTCCCGCGCACCGATCCCGCGGTGATCATGCTGATCCATGACGGCGGGGACCTGGCCCTGCTCGGCCGCGGCAAGGAGTGGACGCCGGGGCGATTCTCCACGCTGGCCGGCTTCGTCGAGCCTGGTGAGTCGCTCGAGGCCGCGGTCGCCCGCGAGGTGTTCGAGGAGGTCGGCGTCCGCGTCAAGGACATCCGCTACATCGCCAGCCAACCCTGGCCGTTCCCGTCCTCGCTGATGCTCGGTTTCAGCGGTCGTCTCGACGGTGACCCGGACATCCAACTCGATCCGGTGGAGATGGCCGAGGCCGGCTGGTTCACGCGGGCCGAGGTGCTGCGCGCCGCGGACTGGGTGGACGACGGTGACGATCCCGACCCTGACGCGCGCGTGCGTGGCATCTCGCCGAAGCTGTCGATCTCGCGCTACCTCATCGATCGCTGGCTGGCCGGCGACCTTCCCGACTGAGCTGCGGCACACTGGTCGCATGCCGCACGCAGCGATCAACCTCGACGCGAAATTCGCCGAGTTCACGGACACCTGGTCGCCGAAGGTCGTCGCCCGCCTCAACGACTACGAGATCAAGCTGGTGCATCTGAACGGCGAGTTCGTCTGGCACACCCACGAGGACACCGACGAACTGTTCCTCGTCTTGGACGGCGAGTTGACGATCCGGCTTCGTGCCGGCGACGTCATGGTCGGGCCTGGGGAGATGTTCGTCGTGCCGCGCGGCGTCGAGCACTGCCCGGTCACTTCGGGTGAGGTGCGCGCGATGCTCATCGAGCCGGTCGGCGTCGTCAACACCGGCGATGCCGGCGGCGTGCGCACCGCCGGCTACGACGACTCCCTGGCGTGAGCTACCGGTCCTGCGCCTTCAACCACGTCAGCACCGCGTCGGCGATCTCCGCCCAGCCGCTGTCGATCGTCAGCGAATGGCCGCGGCCGGCGAACTCGCGGTAATCGGTCACGGCCGGTGACTTGCGGTAGAGCTTGAGCGTCGACCTCGTGATCGCAGGTGGAACCGTGTGGTCGGCGCCGCCGGCGATGAGCAGCAACGGCCCCCTCTCGGCGTTGCTCGTGTCCACCTGCGCGGGCGATTTCGGCGTGAAGTTGGCAATCGCGGCTTCGAACAGCGGGCGGCCGGGGGAGGGAACCGTCCACCGCTCGTACAGTTCCGCGGACTCAGCTTCGCTCACCGCGTTGCCGAATCCGTAGCGGAACTGGGCCGGCGTCAGCGACACTGCCCGCTTCCGGTTGGCCGGATTGCGCAGCGCGATCGAGGCGACCCGGAGTGCGGACACCGGCAGGTTCAGCACACCCTTGATCGGTGCCGCGTCGATGGCGACGGCGGCCGCGCCCAGATTCCGGCCGAGCAGCTTCTCGACGATGAGGCCACCGAACGAGTGCCCGACGAGAATCGGCTTCGCCGGCAAGGTCGCGATGATGCCCGCGTAGTGGTCGACCGCTGCGTCGATCCCGACACCGGCGACCTGCTCCGGGTTCGCGCGGGCGAGTTCGACGCTCGGCGAGTCACCCGGCCAGCCCGGCGCTGACGCCGCGTATCCCTCGCCGTTGAACCGATCGAGCCAGGGTTGCCAGGAATTGGCGTGCAGCCATAGGCCATGGACGAACAGGACCGGCGTACCAGGACTCGTCATGGCCCGAAACCTACGGCCCCGCGCCGCCACTGCGCGACGTCACACGGCGATTCCGCGACGTCACGCGGCCCGGCGGCGCACCCACGCGATGGTCGCGCCCGCGAGCAGCAGGGCGAGCACCACGTAACACGACGCTTCGATCGTCTGGAAGTGCCAGAACCGGCTGCCCGGCTGGTACGTGACCCACTCGGTGTAGCCGTGCTGGGCCAGCCAGGCGTGGAAGTCCACGCCGGGCGGAAGGCTGCCGCGATTGTCCATCAAGAGCGTGTCGATCTGAACATTGCTCAGCCGGTGGCCGGCAGAGTCCTGCACCCAGCTGCTGATCGTCCATGAGGGCGCGATATCTGACACCGAATTCGCCAGGGCGGTCACGGGCCTCTCGATGTGCGGTCGCAGGTACAGGACCGAGGGCAGCACGACGCCCACCCAGAGGACTGCCGTCGCTGCCATGGCCGGTACCGTGCGCCGGATCATCGCGCCGAGCAGGGCGCCGAGCGTGAACCCGAACAGCGTGCGGGCTGCGAACACCACACCCTCGATCTCGTATGCCTGTCCGGACGCCATCCGGCTCATCAGCGGTTCCCACGGCCGGAACCACCAGGTGAACAGCAGGGTGAAGCAGAACGCCAGCACCGTGAGCGCCGCGCCGAGCAGGACGAGCTTGGCCGTGACCCATTCCACGCGGCTTCGGCCCTGTGTCCAGGCGAAGCGGTAGGTGCCGGTTTCGAGTTCACGGGCGACGAGCGGTGCGCCGAGAAAGACGCCGAGCACTGCGGGGAGGAACAGCAGGACTCGGGGAAGGAACTGAGCGATCCCGCTGTATCGCCCCGAGAAGATCTCCATCGGCGTTCGGCAGGACGAGCTGTTGAGGCTGCCGCAGCTGTCCAGGCCGAGCCGGCTGTAGTCGGCGTGCATGGCCAGGCCGTTGACGAGCATCAGGATCCCGAACGCGCCGAGCACGGCAACCGCGCCCGCGAATCCGATGCGATGCTGGCGCCACGTCACCCACGACAGACCGCGCAGATGCGGGCGTTGCCATACCGGTCCTACCATCGTCGCCGTCATGCGGACACCCTTCGGAGTGCCTGCCCACTGGGGCCGGGAAGTGCGGAGGCCTGCGGCGCGCGCAGGTAGGACAGCACCAGCTCTTCGAGGTTCGTCGGTTCTTCCTGCCAGCCCCGCGGGACGGCCGCGCGGCCGGTCGTGCGCACCAGCAGCACGGTCTGGCGATCAGCTCGCCGTTCACCGACCACGTCCAGTTGCGCGCTGACCGCGTCGGCCTCGACGGTCGGCCCGGTCAGGATGCGGTGCCCGTCGACCAGCTCGTCGACGTCACCGACCACCTGCACCCGCCCGCGGGCGAGCACGACCAGGTAGTCGCACACACGCTCCAGTTCGGCGACGACGTGCGAGGACAGCAACACGGAGATGCCGTCGTCCGCGACGGCCGCCATCAGCGCGGCCATGAAGTCGTGCCGGGCCAGCGGGTCGAGTCGAGCGACCGGCTCGTCGAGGATGAGCAGTTCGGGATGGCGCGCGAGCGCGACCGCGAGTGCGACTTGTGCATGCTGGCCGCCGGAGAGCTTGCCGACCTTCCGGGACAACGGGATGTCGAGGTCGGCGAGGCGGGCGCGGGCGTTCGGCTCGTCCCATTGCGGGCTCAGGCTGGCGACGAGCCGCAGGGTGTCGGCCACGCTCAGGTTCGGATACAGCGGCGTGTCCTGCGCGACGAACCCGACCCGGTTCAGCGCGTCGGCAGATCCCGGCGCGAGCGAGCCCAGGATGGCGATGTCTCCCTGGGTCGGGGCGCTCAGCCCGACGATCATGTGCAGGAGCGTGCTCTTGCCGGCACCGTTCGGACCGACCAGGGCCACCACCCGGCCCGCCGGGACCGCCAGCGTGCAGTCCTGCAGCGCCCAGGTACGTCCGTACCGCTTGCCGAGCTCACGTGTCTCGATGGCGTTCATGACGCGATCACCCCCTTGCGTCGGGTGGCGTCGTGAAGTGCGCTGCTGAACAGCGCGGTGATCCCCTCCTCGTCGAGACCGGCAGCCATCGCGTCGGACAGCCAGCGGGTGAGTCCGCGGTGCAGCGCCTGCTGGTCGCGCAGGGGGACGACGTCGAGCGTCCCCTCGATGAACGTGCCCTGACCGGGCCGGCCGGCGGCCAGCCCCTTGTGCTCCAGTTCGCGATAGGCCTTGAGCACGGTGTTCGGGTTGATCGCGAGGCCGGCGACGACGTCCTTGACCTTGGGTAGTTGGTCGCCGGGGACGAGGTAGCCGAGCCGCAAGGCATGCTCGACTTGCCGCACTATCTGCAGGTAGGTCGGGACACCGGACGTCGGGTCCAGCCGGAACTGGACGCCTCCGCTACTCTCTTTATCTATCGTCATAGGTAAAGAGAGTTACACCGGCGCACCGCTTCGTCAAGTACTGATCGCGGGATGCTCCGGGTCGTCGTACCGGATCGCGATGTCGGCACGGTTCGCGGGATCACTGTCGGCGTCGTATGCATCGAGCGCGGGCAGCGTCCAGGCGACAGCTCGGTCGGTCCGGCGCGCTCGCGCGGCCGGCGTCACGGCGAGGTGGATCGTCAGGTCGAACGGCAGTTCCCGGCCCAGCAGCAGCTCGCCGGCCACGATCACGACAGCTCCGCCCGGCGCGTGCTGGTATGGCTCCCGAGTCGCCCGGTTGGTCAGCGGGTCGCGAAGCGACGGCAAGTACAAACCGGCGCCGCCGGGTCCGAGCGGGTCGAGCACCTCGCGACGCAGGGCTCCGCCATCGAGCCAGGTCGGGTACGCGTGGAC
>JAODNL010000279.1 GCA_025465405.1 Pseudonocardiales bacterium
CGCCGCGCTCTTCAGCACGAGCGAAACCGCAACCCCGCCGACCGAGCCGAGCCAGAGACCAACGTCCTCCGTCGCCGCGCTCGTCAAGACGAGCGAGACCGCCGCCCGGCCGACCGAGCCGAGCCAGAGACCCATCCCGTCCGTCGCCGCGCTCTTCAGCACCAGCGAAAACCGCGACCCCGGCGGATGCAAATCCACCACGGACAGACCGTCCGGCCTCGCTTGTGCGCTTCCACGAGGCGACAGTGATCCTGCGGACCAACGACGCCAAGGGACGACGACGCCAAGGGCCGACGATGCCAAGGGCCGACGACGCCAAGGGCCAACGCCTCCGCCGCCGGGTTCTTCATCACGACCGAAACCCACCTCGGCGGACCAACGTAAACGGCGTGCGGCAGACCTCGCCGCCGTCCTGTTGACGCCCAAAAGCGCCAAACGCGCAAACCTGACACGACCGTGGTAGCTTCGTAGGCGATGCAGTCATTGACGATTCAGCAGGCAGCCGAGGCGACGGGCTGGTCGCAGCGCATGCTGCGCTATCTCGAGCAGGCCGGCCTGGTGGCGGCCCTGCGCACTCCGGGAGGTCACCGGCACTACGGCCCACGCCAGATCGAGCGCCTCCAGGGCCTGCGCGAACTCATCGACAAGAACGAGTTGGGCATCACCGACATCGTCTTCGAGCTGCGGATGCGCACCGATCCACAGCTAGCTCGGGCCGTCGACGACTGGTTCGGGCCGATCCACCGCTCCGCCGCACCACCTGAGGCAGGCATCTACCGCCGCCTCGCCACACCCGACGAGCAGCACCCCGTCCATCGAAACCTAGGAGAGCACGTGAGCGTCACCCTCACTCCCGACTCAGCCGGCAGCGTCCACGACTTCAAGGTCGCCGACCTGTCCCTCGCCGCGTTCGGCCGCAAGGAGATCGAGCTCGCCGAGCACGAGATGCCCGGCCTGATGGCCCTGCGCAAGGAGTTCGGCCCCAGCCAGCCACTGAAGGGCAAGAAGGTCGCGGGCTCTCTGCACATGACCGTGCAGACGGCTGTGCTCATCGAGACCCTGGCCGCCCTCGGTGCCGACGTCCGCTGGGTCAGCTGCAACATCTTCTCCACCCAGGACCATGCGGCGGCCGCGGTGGTTGTGGGTAAGGACGGCTCCGTCGACAACCCGAAGGGCATCTCCGTCTACGCCTGGAAGGGCGAGACGCTCGAGGAGTACTGGTGGTGCACCGAGCAGATGCTGACCTGGCCTGACGGCTCCGGCGCGGACTCGATCGTCGACGACGGCGGTGACGCCACCCTGCTGATCCACATGGGCGTCGAGTTCGAGGCGGCCGGCGCGGTTCCGCAGGCTGACGAGAACGACTCCGAGGAGTACGCGATCATCCTCGACACGCTGCGCCGTTCGGTCGCAGAGCACCCCGGCAAGTACACCCGGATGGCGGCGGGAATCATCGGTGTCACCGAGGAAACGACCACCGGAGTTCACCGCCTCTACGAGTTCGAGAAGGCCGGAACGTTGCTGTTCCCGGCGATCAACGTCAACGACTCGGTGACCAAGAGCAAGTTCGACAACAAGTACGGCTGCCGCCACTCGCTGATCGATGGCATCAACCGCGGCACCGACGTCATGATCGGCGGCAAGCTCGCGGTCGTGTTCGGGTACGGCGACGTCGGAAAGGGCTGTGTCGAGTCGCTTCGTGGCCAGGGCGCGAGGGTGGTCGTCACCGAGGTCGATCCGATCTGCGCCCTGCAGGCGGCCATGGACGGCCTCGAGGTCGTCACCGTCGACGACATCATCGGTAAGGCCGACATCTTCGTCACCGCCACGGGCAACAAGGACATCATCATGGCCGACCACATGAGCCAGATGAAGCACCAGGCGATCGTCGGCAACATCGGCCACTTCGACAACGAGATCGACATGGCCGGCCTCGCGAAGGTCCCGGGCATCCAGAAGATCGAGGTCAAGCCGCAGGTGCACGAGTGGCGGTTCTCGGACGGCCACTCGATCATCGTGCTCTCCGAGGGCCGCCTGCTGAACCTCGGCAACGCCACGGGTCACCCGAGCTTCGTGATGTCGGCGTCGTTCGCCAACCAGACGATCGCGCAGATCGAGATGCACAAGAACAAGGACGCGTACACCGTCGACGGCAAGCCGACCGTCACCACGTTGCCGAAGCACCTCGACGAGAAGGTCGCCCGGCTGCACCTCGATGCGGTGGGCGCGAAGCTGACGACGCTGACGAAGTCGCAGGCGGAGTACATCGGCGTCGACGTCGCCGGACCGTACAAGCCGGACCACTACCGCTACTGATCGGTCCCGGTGGTCAACAGCAGAATGTGGCCGACCACTGAGCGCTGTTGATCACCGGGGTCAGGCGGCGATCGTGCGCCGGGGCCTGGCCGGTGTCGTACCCCCGTGCCAGGCTCTGGTGACATGACAGAGGTTCTGCTGGCCGTCGGCACCAACAAGGGACTGTTGCTCGCCCGTAGCGCCGACCGCGCGACGTGGCAGATCTCGGATCTGCAGTTCCCGATGAACGGTGTGTACGCCGTCGGGATCGACACCCGCGGCGCGGTCCCGCGACTGCTCGTCTCGGCGACCAGCGAGCACTGGGGTCCGTCGGTGTTCCACAGCGACGATCTCGGTGCGAGCTGGGCCGAGCCGGAGCAGGGCGCGATCGCGTTCCCGGAGGACACCGGCGCCTCCTTGGCTCGGGCCTGGCAGCTCACCCCGTCACCCAGCGAGCCCGGCGTGGTCTGGGCCGGCGCCGAGCCCAGCGCGCTGTTCCGATCCGAGGACGGCGGGGAGCACTTTTCCTTCGTCCGGTCGCTGTGGGACCACCCGCACCGGCCCGATTGGGGGGCAGGCTTCGGCGGCCAGGCGGTCCACACGGTGCTGCCGCATCCGACCGACCCGAGGCGGGTCGTCGTCGCGATGTCGACCGGCGGCGTGTACCGCAGCGAGGACGCCGGCGCCAGCTGGACGGCGGCCAACACCGGCATCAAGGCGTACTTCTTCCCTGATCCGTGGCCGGAGTTCGGCCAGTGCGTGCACAAGGTGGCGCGCGATCCGAGCGTCCCGGAACGGATGTACCTGCAGAATCACCACGGCGTCTACCGCAGCGACGACGACGGCCGCAGCTGGGAATCGATCGCCGACGGCCTGCCGACCGACTTCGGATTCGCGATGGCGGCGCATCCCCGGCGTGGGGACGTCGCGTACAACTTCCCGGTCACTGCCGACGCCGAACGGATCCCACCGGACCGGGCCTGCCGGGTCTACCGCACCGAGGACGCAGGCAAGTCCTGGACCGCGCTCACGAGCGGGCTGCCGCAACAGGGCTACTACGGCATCGTGCTGCGCGATGCGCTGTGCGTCGACACTGCCGATCCAGCCGGCGTGTACTTCGGCACGCGCAACGGCGAGGTGTACGCGAGCGCCGACGAGGGCGACCACTGGTCGCTCGTCGCCGCGCACCTTCCCGACGTGTTGTGCGTCCGGGCCGCGGTCATCGGCTGACGCGATGGCCAAGGTCGTACTCCCCGGAGCCCTGCGGCAATTCAGCGACGGTGCTGCATCGGTCGAGGTCGCGCTCGGCGACGGAGCCACGCTGGCCGACGTGCTCGACGGCCTGGCGGCACAGAAACCCGCGCTCGCGCGGCGACTGCGTGACGATCAGGGACAGCTGCGCCGGTTCGTCAACGTCTACGTCGACGGCGAGGACGCCCGGCAGGCCGGAGGGCTGGCCGCTCCGGTGCCGGCCGGCGCCGAGGTGCTGGTGCTGCCCTCGGTCGCCGGCGGATGAGTCAGGCGCCGGCCACCGCGGCGAAGGCGGGCAGGTAGCCACCGGACTGACCCTCCGCGGTCGGGTGATAGGACTGGGTCACGTTGCTCCAGTCCACTGAGTGCAACCAGGAGCTGCTGCCGTCGCAGATCTCATGGCCCGCGGCAAACCGTGAACGCACGTCCGCGAACGTGAAGCCATGGCGCAACGCCGCCGATCGGACGACGCCGTCGAGCACGTCCGCGCCTTCGTTGATCTTGTTGCGGGACGTCGTGCTGAGGCCGATGCAGAACCACACCGAGGTGTCGTAGAAGCGCGGGTAGCTCAGCACGACGACCTTGGCGCTCGGCGCGCGGCCGCGGATCCCGTTGTAGGCCGCGTCCAGCCAGCCGGGGACCTGCGTGCGCGCGGTGTTCTCGGCGGCGTTTACCTCGCTTACGCAGGTGTCGGTCCCGTAAATGACGCAGTCCTGCATGACGGTGGCGAAGCCGACGTCGTTCCCGCCGATGGTGATGCTGACGAGGCTGGTACTCGTGCGAAGCGCCGACAGCTGGTTCGCGGTGACGTCGGTCGTCTTCGCGCCCGAGCACGCGACGGACGTGTAGGAGGCCGGCGCGTGCGCCTGTGCCCACAGCTGCGAGTAGGCCAGCGTGCTGCGCAGGCAACTGCCGCTCGAGCTCGTGTAGCTGCCGGACCCCACTCCGGAGGAGTAGGAGTCGCCGAGTGCGACGTAGTTGGCGCCCGCGGCCTGCGCCGGCCCTGCCGTAACCATGACGGCGGCCGCCACGGTTGCCGCTACCGCGGCGAGAACGGCTGCGACGTACGGAAGACGCGATCTGGGCACGTGGACCTCCGCGAACCGACCAGAACAGTACGGACAATCTGTACCAGGTAAACCGCGCACTTGGAAGATGATCTAGCCCCTCCGCGGTCAAACCGTCGCGGCGCGTGCTGCACGGACCGCCGAGATGTCACGATGTGTGGCGTGAAACCACGCGTCCTCGTCGTCGACGACGACTCCGCCCTGGCCGAGATGCTCGGAATCGTGCTGCGCACCGACGGCTTCGAGCCGGCGTTCGTCGCCGACGGCAGTCGCGCGCTGCAGGCCTTCCGGGAGACGAAACCGGACGTCGTGCTGCTCGATCTGATGCTGCCCGGGCTCTCCGGCATCGACGTGTGCCGGGCCATCCGAGCCGAGAGCGGCACGCCGATCATCATGCTGACCGCCAAGAGCGACACCGTCGACATCGTGCTCGGGCTCGAGTCGGGCGCCGACGACTACGTCGTCAAGCCGTTCAAACCGAAGGAGCTCGTCGCC
>JAODNL010000350.1 GCA_025465405.1 Pseudonocardiales bacterium
GAGCAACCCAACCGCGCTCGGCCAGGCGTTCCAGCTGCCGCTTGAGGATCTGGCGCGGCGACTCCACAACCGGGGTGTCGTCGAGCCACTGCACGTCGGCAAGCAGCATCGCCGTCCCCGGCCACCAGGAGACGTGCCGCAGCGACGCGAGGTCGGGCGCCATGACGAAGTCGCCGTAGCCACGCTCCCAGGACGAGATGCGGTAGCCGTCGACGGTGTTCATCTCGATGTCGACCGCGAGCAGGTAGTTGCAGCCTTCCGTGCCGTGCAGCAACACGTCGTCCATGAAATGCGTCGCGTCGATCCGCTTTCCCTGCAGTCGCCCCTGCATGTCGGTGATCGCCACGATCACTGTGTCGATCTCGTCCGACGACACCAGGGCTCGTAGTTCATCGACGCTCAACGACGGACGGCGCATACCGGCTACCTCTCACAAGAAGGTCTGACGACCATACCTTCACGACGGATTCGCAGGAAGGGCTCAGCTCAGGAAGCCACGCAGCAGGGCAGCGGTGCCATCGACGTGGTCCTCCATCTCGGCCCGGGCACGTACGGACTGCCCGGCAAGGATCGCATCCACGATCGCGGCGTGCTGCACGTTCGAGTGGGCGATGTTGGCCGGGATCACCGGAATCGCGCGCAGGAGCTCGTCCAGTCGCATCTGCACGTCCGCCACCACCGCGGTCACCGAGGCGCTACCGCCCAATGCCGCGACAGCCAGATGCAGCCGCGAGTCAGCGAGCCGCCGAGTCGCCGGCTGGCAATTCGTCGCCTCGTCGAGGTAGCGGTGCAGACTCGCGCGGTCGGCCGCCGTCAACGTCCGCGTCGCCGCCAGTGCGGCAGCGCCCGGCTCGACCACGCGCCGCAGGTCGAGTGCGTCGTCGAGCGAGTGCCCGAGCGAGCGGCTGATCTGATCCGCGGGCCTGGGACGTTGCACCTTCGGTGAGACGACGAATGTGCCGCCGCCACGACCGCGGCGCGACTCGACGAGCCCCACGTCGCGCAGTGCCTTGATCGCCTCGCGCAGGGTCACCCGGCTTACGCCGAACGTCTCGGCGAGCTCCCGCTCTGGCGGCAGCCGCTCGCCGTCGATGAGCACGCCCAGGCGAATGCTCTGCGCCAGTCGCTCGACGGTGACCTCGAAGGCGTTACGCACCGGGACCGGCGAGAAGATCGTCCGGGCCCACAGCGATTCGACGTTGCCGACAGCCATCAGTTGCCCGCCGATGAAAGGCCCGCACGGTAACGATCACTTGCCGCGACGAACCCGGCGAACAACGGTCGGCCGTCGTGAACCTCCGGATGCCACTGGACGCCGACCACCCAGGCCGCACCGACGCCCTCCAGCGCCTCGACCGTGCCGTCGGCCGCCCATCCGGTAGCGGCGAGTCCGGTGCCGAGCCGGTCGACGCCCTGGTGGTGATACGTCGCGACCATGGCCTGCTCGCCGAGCAGCGTGCCGACGAGGCTCTCGCGGGCAAGCTGAACCTCGTGCCGGCCGTGCCGTCCGATAACCGGGCAATGCGCGTCGTGGCCGACGATGTCGGGTAGGTGCTGCAGCAAGTCACCACCCAGCGCGACGTTCAGCACCTGCATCCCGCGGCAGATTGCGAGCACCGGCATACCGCGATCGAGCGCGGCCCGCGTCAGTGTGATCTCCCACGCGTCTCGGTCCGGCCGAGCGGACCCCGTGTGCGCATCTCGGGCCGCGTCGTACCGGCTGGGGTCGACATCAGCTCCCCCGGCCAGGGCGAGCCCGTGCAGCCCATCCAGCACGGCGTCCGCAGCCACGCGCAGATCGTGGAACGCCGCGGGCGGTAGCAGCAGCGCGACCGCGCCGGCCGCCGCGATCGCATCCGCATAGTTGACCGGCAGCAGGTCGGCCGGCTCGTTCCAGACACCCCACGCCGCCGTTTCGCGGTAGGTAGTCAGGCCGATGCGGGGCGGAGTAGCGGGCGCATCGACGGCGGTCACGGCAGAATGGTACGTCCGCCGGTCCATCTCGGCGTAAGATCATCTTTCAGAGAGCGCGAACGCGGTCGGCCTTCGCGTCGAACAGCGGGTCGCTCGCGACCACTCCGCCCATCCAGTGACCGAACAGATCCACGGCGACCCGAGTGTCGGCAGATGCATGCGCGAGCGGCAGATATGCATACGCGATCGACGCGCCGGTCGTATAGCCGACACCTCCGGACGTGACGCGGCCGAGGACGCGGTCACCGACCCGTACGGGTTCGCTGCCGATCACCACAGCGTGTGGATCGTCGAGGACGATCGCGCGGAGGCGACGCTCGGGCCCACGCTCCCGCACGTCGCGCAGGGCGTCACGACCCTCGAACCCGCCGGGCTTGTCGAGCTTGACGCAGAACCCCAGCCCGGCTTCGTACGGATTGGTCTCTGGCGTTATGTCGGTTCCCCAGACGCGATAGCTCTTTTCCAGCCGCATGCTCTCGATCGCCCGGTAACCGCCGGCCACGAGTCCGCTCTCCTGGCCGGCCGCCCACACCGCTTGCCAAAGTGCGGCGGCGTACTCGCTCGACGCGTACAGCTCCCAGCCGAGTTCGCCGACGAACGTGACGCGCAGCGCGCGCACCGGAACGCCGGCCACGGTCAACTCCTGAGCGGTCATGAACGGGAAGCTCGCATTGTCGAGGTCGGCCGGTGTGAGCCGGCCCATGATCTCGCGTGAGCGCGGACCCCACAGCGCGAAGCAGGAGTACTGCCCCGTGACGTCGGTGATGCGCACATTTGCCTCACGGCGACGGGCCTGCTTGCGCAGCCACGCCATGTCGTGTGAGCCGAACGCCGTGCCGGTGACGACGAGGAATACATCGGCAGCGGTCCGAGTCACCGTGAAGTCGGCTTCGATGCCACCGCGGCCGTTCAGGGCCTGTGTGTAGGTCACAGCACCGATATCGCGCGCGACGGTGTTGTCACATACCCACTCGAGCAACGCAGCCGCGTCCGGGCCGCTCACCTCGATCTTCGCGAAGGACGACTCGTCGAACAGGCCGGCAGCGGCGCGGGTGCCGAGGTGCTCCGCGACGATCGCCGGCGACCAGTAACGGCCGGCCCAGCCGCGCGGACGTAGCGTCTCGTCGCCGGGGACAGCGTTCGTGTCGTACCAGTCGACGCGCTCCCAGCCGGCCTTCTCACCGAACTGCGCACCGTGGTCGGCGTGCCAGCCGTACACCGGTGAGGTACGCAGCGGTCGGCCCGCGGCGCGCTGCAGTCCCGGATACGGGATGTCGTAATACGTCTGATAGTTCTCGACGGTGCGTTCGAGCGTGTAGCTCGGCGACCGGTACTGCCGCCCGAACCGGTTGATATCCATATGCCACACGTCGAAGCTCGGTTCACCGGCCACGATCCACTCAGCCATCACCCGGCCGATACCGCCCGCTCCGGCGATCCCGTGCGCGCAGAACCCGGCCGCCACGAACAGTCCCGCAACCTCCATTTCGCCCAGGCAGAACTCGTTGTCCGGGGTGAACGCTTCCGGCCCGTTGATCATTTTTCGGACCCCGACGCTGCCCATGGCCGGTACACGCAACTCGGAGTTCTGCGCGATCTCCTCCATGCGCGGCCAGTCCTCGGCCAGCAGCCGCCCGTTGAAGTCGGCGGGTATGGCGTCGTAATGCTGCGCCGTCGCCGTCCACGGTGCCGGGTGGCGCTCGTAACCGCCCATCAGCAGACCGTCGACCTCCTGGCGGTAGTAGACGAGGAGGTCCGGATCACGCAGTGTCGGAAGGGGCCTGTCACCGCGCGTCAAGAACGGCTCGGTGATCAGGTACTGGTGCGACATCGGCACGACCGGCACCCGCACGCCGGCCATCCGTCCGATCTCGGCGGCGAACATCCCGCCACAGTTCACGACGACCTCGCATTCGACGTCGCCGTGATCGGTGCGCACGGAACGCACCCGGCCGCCGTGCACGTCGACGCCGAGCACGCGCGTGTGCTGGACGATGCGCACTCCGGCGGCGCGCGCCAGGTTGGCCAGCGCATAGCAGAGCTGTGCGGGGTCGAGATAACCGTCTGACGCGAGATACGCGGCGCCGAGCACGCCGTCGGTGTTCAGCAGCGGGAACATGTCCTTGGCTTCGGCGGCCGTGATCTCGTGCAGCGGCAGGTCGTAGGTGCGCGCCCAGCTGATCTGACGCCGGATCTCCTCGAGGCGCTCGGGACTCGACGCCAGCTTGATGCCACCACTCTCGGTCCAGCCGAGCTCGTGGCCCCCCTGCTGCAAACGGCGATACAGCTCCACCGAGTACATGTTCATGCGGGTCAGCGTCGGATCAGCGCGCAGCTGCCCGACCAGTCCGGCCGAGTGAAACGTCGATCCGCTGGTCAACTCTGCCCGCTCGATGAGCACCACGTCGGTCTCACCGAGTTCGCCGAGGTGATACGCAACGCTGGCGCCTCCGACGCCACCGCCGACAATCACGATGCGAGCGGACGAAGGAAGGTTCCGGTCAGCCGCCACGGATGCTCATCATGCTGGTGAGTCGAGACGACGACAAGCGCCACGCCGGACAAAAGGTCTGGGGACTAGACCGTAACGCCTCGGCGGGCCTACCATCCCGACACTGCACAGCGAACATCGTGCAGCACGGATACCACCGATCGGCGATCGGGAGGAGGACGTGTGACTGCTCAGCCGACGTGTACTGCTGCCACCGTCCTCCGCCCGAGCGCCGGGCGTGCCGACCTCACTGTCCTCGACGCGATGCTCGAGCGCCTGCCGAGATTCAAGGGCCGGCCTCGGCAGGTCGAGCCACTCCCCGGAGGCCTGACGAACCGTATCTACAAGGTCATCCCCTCCTCCGGGCCGGCCGCCGTTGCGCGGCTCACGTCGGGAAAGAGCGATCTGCTGGCTATCGACCGCGACGCGGAATGCCACAACGCCGCGGCGGCGGCACGCGCAGGGGTGGGGCCAGCCGTGCTCGCCTGCGAGCCGGCCGAGGGCGTGTCTGTCGTCGAGTGGATCGACGGGCAGACCCTCGAAGCCGGCGACCTCCGGGACAGCCGGCAGCTGATCCGTATTGCCGCGTCCTGCGCTCAGTTGCACCGCGGTCCGCGGTTCGTCAACGACTTCGACATGTTCGCCATCCAACAGCGGTACCTGGAAGTCGTCCGTCAGCACGGCTTCCGGCTGCCTGCGCGGTATGTCGAGTTCATGCCGCAGGTCGAGCAGCTTCGAGGCGCGCTGGCTGTCCGCTCCGAGGGCACGGTGCCCTGCCACAACGATCTGCTCGCGGCCAACATTATGGACGACGGTGAGCGGATCTGGCTGATCGACTACGAGTACGCCGGCAACAACGATCCGTGCTTCGAGCTCGGAAACATCTGGAGCGAGTCGAACCTGGAACTTCACCAGCTCGACGAGCTCGTCACCGCTTACCACGGCTACCGGTCAGCCGCCAAGATCGCGCGCGCGCGATTGCTCGCGGTGATGTCGAAGTACGGCTGGACCCTCTGGGCGTCGATCCAAGACGCGGTCAGCGAGGTCGAGTTCGACTTCTGGTCCTGGGGCATGGAGAAGTACGAGCGGGCGGTCGCCGAGTTCGACAGCCCGGAGTTCACCCGTTTGATCGACGACGTTCAGCAACCGAACTGAAGGCGAAGGGGCAGATGCAGTGGTAGACACCGTGAATCTCGGCGAGGACGAGAAACGACTCGCCGAGTTGGGCTACAAGCAGGAGCTGAACCGCTCGTGGTCCGGCTTCTCCAACTTCGCAATCTCGTTCTCGATCATTTCGATCCTGGCGGGTTGCTTCACGACGTTCGGCGTCGGCTGGAACAACGGCGGTCCCGCCGCCATCGCTTGGGGATGGCCTATCGCGTCGGCGTTCATTCTCGTCATCGGCCTGTGCATGTCGGAACTCGTCTCCGCCTTCCCGACCTCCGGCGGCATCTACTGGTGGGCGTCGAAGCTGGGCGGTCCCAAGGCGGGGTACTACACCGGCTGGCTGAACCTCGTCGGCCTGTTCGCGATCGACGCCTCAGTTGCCTACGGCTGCGCCACGTTCTTCGACCTGACCCTAGACACGTACAGCAAGTCTTGGGCTGCGCACTACAGCCTGACGCGGGTGTTCATCATCTTTGTGATCGTGCTGCTACTGGCAGCGCTCGTGAACATCTTCTCCAGTCACCTGCTCGCAATCCTGAACAACATCTCGGTGTGGTGGCACGTCGCCGGTGCGACTGCAGTCGTCCTGATCTTGCTGTTCGTGCCGAGCCACCACGCGAAGTTCTCCTCGGTGTTCTCCCATACCGTCAACAACACGGGGTTCTTCGG
>JAODNL010000358.1 GCA_025465405.1 Pseudonocardiales bacterium
GGACAGCGCGAGGTGCACGCCCGTGACGTCGTGCCCGGCGTCGACGGCCCGCGCCGCGGCGACGGCCGAGTCGACGCCGCCGCTCATCGCGGCCAGCACCTTGAGCGTCACGACGGCACCGACGTGAGCCCGGCGCGCCGAGCCCGCTCGACGACCGGGCCGATTGCCTCGATGACCGCGTCGACGTCCTCGCGGCTCGACGTGTGCCCGAGCGAGAAGCGCAGTGACCCGCGGGCGTGCGCGGCCGACGCGCCCATCGCCAGCAGGACGTGCGACGGCTGCGCGACACCGGCCGAACAGGCCGACCCGGTCGAGCACTCCACGCCCCGCGCGTCGAGCAGCATGAGCAGCGAGTCGCCCTCACAGCCGGGAAAGGACAGGTGGGCGATGCCGGGCAGCCGCTCGTGCGGATGCCCGTTGACGATCGCGTCCGGCACCACCGCGCGCACGCCGTCGACGAGTGCCTCGCGCAGCCCGGACACGCGGTCAGCCAGCTCGGGCTGGCGCTGCACCGCGATCGACGTCGCGACGGCCAGGCCGACCGCGCCGGGCACGTCAAGAGTGCCGGACCGCACGTCACGTTCCTGGCCGCCACCGTGCAGCAGCGGCGTGCACGCGACGTCCCGGCGCAGCAACAATGCGCCGGCACCGTACGCGCCGCCCAGCTTGTGGCCGGTCATCGTCAATGCATCGACGCCGGAACCGGCGAAGTCGACGGCAAGCGCCCCCACCGCCTGCACGGCATCGGTGTGCAGGGGCACGCCGTACTCGTGGGCGATCGCGGCCAGCTCAGCGATCGGCTGCACCGTCCCGACCTCGTTGTTCGCCCACATCACCGAGACCAGCGCGACGTCGTCGGGGTCCTCGGCGAGCGCGTCGCGCAGCGCCGCCGGGGCGACCCGGCCGAGTTCGTCGACCGGCAGCCAGGTGACGTCGGCGCCCTCGTGGGCGGCCAGCCACTCCACCGCGTCGAGGACGGCGTGGTGCTCGACCGAGCTGGCGATCACCCGCCGCCGCCGCGGCTGGGCGTCGCGACGGGCCCAGAAGATCCCCTTGACCGCGAGGTTGTCCGCCTCGGTGCCACCCGCGGTGAACACGACTTCGGACGGACGGGCGCCGAGCGCCTCGGCGAACCGCTCGCGGGACTCCTCGACCCGGCGGCGGGCGCGTCGCCCGGAGCCGTGCAGCGACGACGGGTTGCCCAGCTCACCCAGCGCCTCGCCGACGGCCGCGACGGCCTCGGGCAGCATGGGTGTCGTAGCGGCATGGTCTAGGTACGGCATCGCGCCAAGCTTACGGCCGAGAGCGGCCACGCCCGACCCGTCCCGCTGCCGATCATCATGCGATCGTGTTGCTCCCGCCGCCGGATGGCATGACGGATCGACGTAGGCGGGGGCGCACCTCCTGCCCGGCGAACCGGACGAATGCCTCGAGATCGGGCTCGTCCCCGGCGGGCTGCAGGATCACCGCGTCCGCCCCCGCGTCGGCGCACCGGCTCACGGCGGCCGCCACCGCGTCCGCGTCGCCGGCGACGCCGATCTCGGCGGACGGGTCCAGCGACCACCGGCGCCGCTCCGCGATCAGCCGCTCGTCGGCCCCGGGACCGGTCACCGCGGTCAGGTACATCGTCACCCGGTTCGAGCCGGTGCGTCCGGCGCTCGCGCGGGCCTCATCGACGATCTCGCGCGCCTGCCGCAGTTGGGCCGGCGTCGTCTCGCAGGTGAGGATCGTGCCGTCGGCCACCGCACCGGCCAGCGCCAGGGTCTTCGGCCCCACCGCGCCGAGGTGCAGCGGGGGCGGCGGGCTCGGTGGCCAGTCGAGCGCGACGTCGGTGAGCCGCACGTACCGCCCGGCGCTTGTCACGGTTGCGCCGTCGAGCAGCTCGCGCAGCGCAGTCAGGTACTCGCGCAGCAGCGTCATCGGTGACTGCACTCGCGCCCCGACCTGCTCCATCCACTCCTGCACGCCGTGACCGATCCCGGCGTGCACGCGGCCGGGGAACATGCGGCACAGCGTGGCGATCTCCATGGCGGTGATCGCGACGTTGCGCAGCGGCGCCGGGAGCACGCCGATGCCGATCTCCACGCGGCTGGTCCACGCCAGCGCCGCAGCGGTGGTGGCGATCCCGCCCTCGCGGAAACAGTCCTCCCACAGCCACAGCTCGTCGAGGCCGGCTTCGTCGGCGGCAATCGCGACGCTGCGGAGCCGTTCGGGTGGCAGCTGCGGGCGGAACACGACGCCCAGGCGTGGTGAGGTCACGGCGCCAGCCTGGTGGTGGGCGCGCGCACCTGTCCAGCCACGAGCACACCGACGAGGGCGATGCCGGCCATCGCCAGGTCGAGGATCGTGAACGCGGCGGTGTAGCCGAGCGTCCCACGCGCCGCCGCCGCGACCAGAACTCCGGCCACGCCCGTCGTCACCGCGCTCGCGGTCGCGTCCGAGAGCTGCAGCGCCGCGGAGTCCGCTCCCCGGTCGGCGTCGGTCGTGTAGTTCAGCAGCAGCACGCTCACGCTCGTCATCGTCAGGCCGGCACCGATGCCGGCCAGGCCCCACGCCGGATAGATCAGCCAGCCACCCACGCCCGGCTGGACGGCCACGGCCACCCCGACCGCGGCGAGGGCGATCAACACGAAGCCGGTCCGGACGAGCCGGACCCGGTGCGCCTGCTCGTCGGCATGACCGCCGCGGCCCTGCCACCACGATCCGAACGCCCAGCTCAGGCCCGAGCAGGCGAGCGGCAGGCCGGCGGCGGTGGCGCTGTACCCGTACTGGACGCTCAGCGACAGCGGGACGATCGACTCGACGCCGAAGAACGCGCCGGCGAGCAGTCCGCGCATCGCGATCGGGGCCGGGACACCCCGGCGCAGCCGGATCGTGCCGGCCGGCAGCAGCGTCCGCAGTCCCCAGACGAGGGCCACGAGCCCGATCACGGCGACGGCGATCGAGACCGGCGAGGGATGCTGGCCGGTGTCTTCGAGAGCCGCGATCCCCGCCGCGACGGCGAGAGCGTGCAGGATGCGCCGGGGGTCGGCGAGCCGGCTGGTGCGCCCGCCCGGCGGCCCGTGCAGCGTGCGCAGCACCGGCACCATCAGCCCGGCCCCGACGAGCACGAAGGGCAGCAGGCCCAGGAAGACCCACCGCCAGCTGGCATGCTGCGTCAGCGTTCCCGCGATGATCGGGCCGAGGAGCGAGGGCAACACCCACCCCGACGCGATCGCGGCGAACACCTTCGGCCGCAGCACGGCTGGATACATCTCGCCGATCACGACGTAGGTCGCGGTGATGAGCAGACCGCTGCCGAGACCCTGGACGACGCGGCCGGCCACCAGCTGCGTCATCGTCGTCGCGGTGCCGGCGACGACGAGACCCGCGACGAACGCGATCATGCCGGCGACGAGCGGAGCGCGCGGGCCGTGGCTGTCGCTGACCTGCCCGGACACGACCATGCCGACGACGTTGGCCACCAGGAATCCGGTGAACGCCCAGCCGTAGCCACCGAGGCCGTGCAGTTCACGCGCGGCCGTAGGCAGCGCGGCCGACACCGCCATCGCCTCGAACGCGATGAGGGTGATCAGGATCAGGATGCCGCCGCTGGTCGTGCGCAGCGGGCCGGAGAAGATGGATCGAGGCGGCGGTGGAACGTGGGACGCCCCGACAGTCACGCTTCGATCATCAGCCCTTGCGCTTGCCGATCTCCTCGGCGAGCTGCGGCGCGACGGTGAACAGGTCGCCCACGACGCCGAAGTCGGCGAGTTCGAAGATCGGCGCCTCGGAGTCCTTGTTGATGGCCACGATGGTCTTGGAGGTCTGCATGCCGGCCCGGTGCTGGATCGCGCCGGAGATGCCGACCGCGATGTAGAGCTGCGGCGACACGGTGACACCCGTCTGGCCGACCTGCATGGTGTGCGGCACCCATCCGGCGTCCACGACGGCACGGGACGCTCCGACCGCCGCGCCGAGCGAGTCCGCGAGATTCTCGATGATCGCGAAGTTGTCGGCGTTGCCGATGCCCCGACCGCCGGAGACGACCACGGATGCGTCGGACAGCTGCGGGCGCGAGCCCTTCTCCTCGGTGACCGTGTCCAGGATCTTCGCGGCCTTCGCGGCGTCGGACAGCTCGACGTTCACCGTGATTTCCTCCGCGGCCGCCGGAGCCGGCTCGGGTGCGTAGGAGTTCGGCCGGACCGTCACCACCGGGACGCCGTGCGAGACCTTGGACTGCACGGTGATCCCGCCGCCGAAGATGCTCTGCGTCGCGCCGTCGGCGTCGACCGCGACGGCGTCGGTGAGCACCCCGGAGCCGATCTTGAAGGCCAGCCGGGCGGCGATCTCCTTGTTCTCCGCGCTGGAGGACACCAGGACAGCCGCGGGCGAGGCTTGGGCCACCACCGCCGCGAGCGCCTCGGCCTTCGGCGCGACCGAGTAGCCGACGAGGTCGTCGCCCTCGGCCACGTACACCTTGCCGGCGCCGTACTCGGCGAGCTGATCCTTCAGCGCCGCGGCCGTACCCGGCGCGCCCACCACGACCGCGCTCGGCTCACCCAGCGCGCGCGCGGCGGTGAGCAGCTCCAACGTCGCCTTCTTCACCGTGCCGT
>JAODNL010000388.1 GCA_025465405.1 Pseudonocardiales bacterium
ATTTCGGTCTCTACACGGCACTGCTCCGGGACAGACTCCGCAACCGTCGGGCCGACGAGACAATGTTGACAGAGCCCCTCCCTATCCGGCGGGCACCGTCGTCCGGTGTCGCTTCACGAAGCTGACCGCGAATCGGAGGTCTCGACCCCATGGGTCGAATTGCCGCTTGCTTCTCGACGTTCCGGGCTGGATCACCTTGTAGCGCCGTACGCCAGGCTTGCCGTGTCGAGCCAGCTCCAGGAGGGAGACGCTCAATATGAATCACACAGCCACGCGGCGGGTTCTCGTTCTCGGTGGCGGGATCGGGCGCGTTATCGCGCTCGCGGCACACGCGGCGGGCGACGTCGCCCTGCTGGCAGCGAGGACGACCGTCCCCAACATCGGGCTGAACCAGCTTCAGGTCGGCCTGAGCGAGCCCACGGAATACGAACGGGCAGTCGAACTGGGTGTGGCCGGTCTGGGCGGACTCGACGTGTTGTGCGTGTGCGCCGGACCGGTTCACCCATGGCCCTCGAGTGCCGGCAGTTCCGGCGAGGAATGGTGCCGTCGACATATCCGCAACACCCTGTCGGCAAGTCGCGCCTGCCAGTCCGCGCTACCGGCGTTCGGAGCCGGTCCCGGAGTGATCGTCATCGTTTCGGGACTCGACACTCCCCCCGCGAACGTGCAACCCGCGCACTATGCCGCAGCCTGCGCGGCTCTCGCGACGATGACGAAGGATCTCGCGGTCGACGTCACTCGCCGCGACATTCGCGTCTTCGGCGTCGCGGCGGACACCCGATTCGCCCCGGCCCCCGGCTCCCAGTCGATCTCGCGGGGCACGACGACGGCGTTCGTGCAGCCCTCACGCTTCGCGCAGCGCGTGCTCGCCTTGATCGACGACACGTCAGCCGATGGCGACACCGTGCTGATCGACGGAGGCGGATCGTCGGACCGTCCGCGCACAGACCGTCCGTTTCGGCGGATGACGCCGGTGGCCACGACTGCGGCTGCGCACTGATCCGGCCACCCGCTCGCACGACCCGGGGGAACCTGCATGACCTATCAGGCACTGCTCGCCGAGATATCGGTACGCGCCGGATTCGACCCGCCGGACCGCGCCCAGCTCCTGACCCAGACCGTATTGGCGACGCTCGGCCGCCGGCTGAGCAGCCAATGCCGCGAGCAGGTCGGACATATGCTGCCCACGTCCCTGGCCGCGGTCGTCGCATTTGCCGAACCAGCCGAGCGCAACGACCCGATCGAACTCGTGCGCGACGTGGCGGCCGGCAGCCTGAGCACCGATGCCGAACGCGCCCGCTGCTGCGTGCAAGCCGTGCTCTCGACGCTGACGGATCTGGAGCCCGACGCGGCCCATGCCATTCGCGCGGATCTCCCACCGTCCTACGGCGAGCTCTTCGCGGCGCCGGGCGGCGACCGGCCTCGGCTTGCCGGCACCGGACTCGGCACCGCTCCCGTGGACCTGACCTCGACCCAGATCAGCGAGGCGTTGGTCCGCCTGCCGGGCTGGCAGGGCGATTCACGTGCCCTGTGGTGCGCGGTGGCACTCCCTCCCGAACTGGATCGAGCGATCCTCGATCGCATTCATGCCGCGGAGGCGGCCTTACAACACCGAGCGGTCGTCCAGAGGTCGGACGACGACACGATCTTCACCGTGTGGACGCGATCGACCGGAGCCGTCACGGACCTTGATGTCGAACTCGCACGACGGATCGCGTGGGCGATAGAGGAGTGCTGATGACGCAAGACAAGACAGAGGGGACGACCAATCGGACCACCGATCACGAGGTGATCCGCGCCTGGGCGGAGGCGCGAGGCGGCGTACCGGCCGTCGTGGCCGGGACACCGAGCGACTCGGACGACGAGTCAGGCGTGCTCCGAATCGAGTTCCGGGACCAGCCGGACCTGCAGGAGGTCGACTGGGACCGCTTCTTCCGGATCTTCGACGAGCGGCAACTCGAGTTCGTCTACCAGGAGCGCACCAGCGACGGTCAGCTGAGCCGGTTCAACAAATTCATTCGGCGCGAGTCGTCCGATTCTCGGACGACATAGGTGGACGCCGCCCCGAACGGATCGCCACGAACGAGAAGCCTCGCCGGCCGCACAGTGCTGGTGACCGGTGCCGGCAGCGGGCTCGGCCGGGCGATATCACTTCGCCTCGGGCGAGCCGGCGCCTGCGTTGTAGTAGGCGACGTCCGATTCCCCGACGCGCAGGACACGGCCGCCCTCGTCGACGCAACGGGTGGCAGCGCGAGTGCCGTGGCGCTGGACGTGACGGATCCGGAGCAGGTCCGTGCTGAGCTGGGCCGGTTGTCGGATCGGTTCGGCGACAGATTCGACTGCTTGGTCAACAATGCCGGGATCGATCACGACGCGATTCTTCTCGAGCTGACCGATGAGCAGTGGCACCACGTCGTCGCGGTGAACCAGTCGGGACCGCTGTTCACCACGCGCGCCTTCCTGCAGCACGTTCTCGCAGCGGGCCCCCGTGAGCTTCCCGCCGACATCGTCAACGTGATCTCTATATCCGCGATCACCGTCGGCACAGGCGCCGCGGCCTACAACTCGTCCAAGGCGGCATTGGCGAAGCTGACCGAGGTGATGCAGCGGGAGGCGCACGAATACCGATGGCCGGCGCGGATCCACGGCATCATGCCCAGCGCCATGAACACACCGATGATGGCCCGGTGGAACCTCGGCGACGAGGTCATGATGGATCCTGACACCGTAGCCAGCGCGGTCGAGTTCATGATCACTTTGCCGGCGGACACGTTCGTCCAGAACCTCACGATCAACTCCAGACGTGAGCCGAGCTGGCCGCGCTGAACAAGAGCGGTCCGTAGGAGAACGGGCGGAATGTCCGGAATCGGCAGCGGAACTATTCCTGCGGTACATCGGTTAACGCGAACAAACCTGCTTACTGATCATCGCCCGCGGGTAATGCCCGCACGTGGTGGAAAACAGCGTGTCTCGGCCCGACCACCGTGACGACGCGCGCGAGGTCCACGTGAGCGATTTCCACCTGGTGGAATCGATGGACGGATGGACACTCACGATCAACCTGACCGACGCGGTGTTGACCGCCCTGCTCGCGGACCCCGGCGATCGCTCGACACCGCAGCTCGCTCGCCGATCCTCGACCGAGGCGCCACGCGCCACCCTGCATGTGGAACCGAACCTGCTCCCCGGGGAACCGTTCACCGCGGAGATCGTCGTCACCCGGCCGACCAGGTAGCACTGTGGTGCTTAATGATCATTGCCCGCGGGTAGTTCCCGGACATGGTTGAAGACATCGCGCTCGTCGGGCTGGGCCTCCTGGGCCTTGGTGCGAGCGAATTCACTCGGCGCACCTGTGCTCGGTTGATCGCGACGTCCGGCCGCCCGCGGCGACGACTCCGTCAGATCGCCGCGCGTCGGTAGAGGTATCTGCTGGCGAGCACGCCGACCGCGGCGGGCGACCAGAATGTGATCAGGCGGAAGATAAGAACCTCCTCCACAGCCTGCGCCGCAGGCACGTGCACGCTGAGCAGCACCGCGACGAGTGCTGCCTCTGTCGAGCCCAGGCCGGCCGGAATCGGGACGGCCGAACCCGCGGCGGCCCCCAGCATGAATGCGACGAGCAGCGTGCCGATGCCAGCGGCCGGGTGCGGTCCCGGAACCATGACCGTCGTCGCGACGAACGCGCAGCCGAGGATCAGCGTCGTCGATCCTGACGCGACAAGAAGTGTGGCCAGTGCCCGGGGCCGCCGCAGCAGCGCACGAACCGGGACCACCATGTCACGCCACTGGCGAGTGGATCGCGAGTGCCGGCCAAATGTCCATATGGCGACGGCGACGACAGCGATCGCGACGAGCACAACCCACAGCCACGGCGAGCGGACGGGTCCCAGCAATGCCGTGACGTGCCGGCTGAACAGCGCCAGATCATGCGGCCCGCCACCCAAGCCTGACCAGGACCCCACGGTGACCAGAAGCGCAAGCACCACCAGATCGGCAAGTCCGCCGAGAATCGCGAGTGCGGCCACCACCCCGACTGCCCCAGGCAGCGTCACGCCGCGGCGGGTCAGATATCTCGCGGTGACGGCTGAGCCGCCGAGACCGGCCGGAGTGAGACGGTTGGCCGCCGCGGCGGCCAGTTGGACCAGCGTCAGCTCGCCCATCGGGAGCGTCACCCCAGCCGCCGCACGCGCCGCCACCGCCGACGCGAGGTAGTGCAAGGCCGCCAGGCCTACGACGATGGCCGCGAACTGCCAGCGCAGATGGGCGGTGTCGAGCGCGACCTTGCGGCCGAGCCGCAGAAGGTCCTCGCCGCTGTCGGTATCCACGGTGGCCGCACTGATCGCGGCCGCCCCGGCGAGCGCCGCGAGTCCCGCCGCGACGAGCCACCAGCGCACCCTGACCCGGGGAAGCAGACGCCGCGAAGCCTCGTCCGGCCCGGGCCGGTCCGACCCGTCCGGCCCGTTCGGGCCGTCCGGGCCTTCCGGCTCGCGGTCGGCGAGCATCACGACTGGACGATCGGTCATAATCACCCCTCCGGCGCTGCCCCCTACCAGAGTCCCCCGCCGACCTGTGCGCTTACTGGCAGCGCCGGTCGCGGCTTGGTCGGACTTGGTCGGACTTGGTCGGACTCGGTCGGACTCGGTCGGACTCGGTCGGACTCGGTCCGACTCGCAGTTGCCTGATGACGGCGAGGGCTCGCGGCCCTACCCTTGGCGCTCGGCGGCCAAATTTTCCTTCGAGCATCGACGCTCGACCTCGATCAGGTGCGCGGGAGGTGATCCGTGCGCAGCTACCCATACGCCTTCCACATCGCCCTGGACGGGTCCGGCCTCAACGGGCTCGAAGGTCGCGCCGGCATCTGCGGCTTCAAGTTCGACCCGGTCTCGGGCGATCATGCCTACAAAGTCACCTACTTCGATGGGGTCGCCGGCGGGCATGCGCCCAATGTCGACCCGACCCGGCGGGTGGGATTCCTCGGCAACATGGGCCAGCACCTCCTCTTCTACGACGCGGCAACGTTGGAGGAGGTGGACCGGGTCTCGACGCTGCGTTTCGAGATACCGGACGCGACGATCAAGTCGAGCACTCACCTGATCTGGCTCGACGACACGCAATTCGTCACAGCGATCGGCGAGCAATTCTGGAAGTTCGACGTCAATCGACTGACCAAGGCGGAACCGATCGCCGAACACCTGATGAAGATTCCGCACGCGATGAAGCGAACCGCATCCGGCCGCTACATCGTCTACGGCGGAATGGATCATCCCGAAAGCGGCGAGGCACGAGAGGTTGGCATCTTCGACACCGTTAGCGGCATCGCTCGGCGTGTGCCACTACCGACGACATGCTGGCACGTCGCCTGCCATCCCGTTCTCGACATCTTCTACGCGATTTCATTCCGGGTGGCGCCCGGCGACGGCCGTGACTGGCATGAATGGGGCATGTCGAACTTCCGCGAATACGCGTATGAGATCGATGCGGAGACGGCAGAGGTGCAGCGGCACTGGTCGGCGGGGCGGGAGGTGCCCGCGCACATCAACTCAGACGTGTGCGTTTCGGACTCAGAGTTGATCTTCTGCACGGGAGGCAGCCAGACGGTCGTGCTCATCGACCTGAAGACGATGTCGAGCCACCGCCTCATCGACGAGAACCCCGGCCTGCTCGATCAGTGGGCATACTCGCGCCAAGCAGCCACGACCGTCCTGGACACGTTCGCGCGGGGCTCGTTCTTCACGAACGCGAAGCTGTACGCGGCGGCGTTGCAGGTCAGTCGCGGAACGTTGATCGACGGCATCTATGCCTGCCAACTGTCAGCCGACCAGACGCTGCTCTTCACGGCCAACCGCGGGCAGAACCACGTCACCGTGTACGAGTACCCGTCGCTGGAGCTGCGGTTGCGGGTGCCGATGCCGGAGCTGCGCGAATTCGACACCAGCTTGTCGTCGTGGGCCGACCCGCGGCTGGGGTTCCATCATTCCTACTTGGTGAGCCCCGCGACGACGCCGTCGATCCACACGGAGAAAGGCATTCTCTGATGGCCACCTATTCGGTCGATGCAAACATGTCCGGATCGCTCCTGCAGGACGTCGCGCTGTCCGGGCTCGACAACATGAAGATGGACCTCAGCGGCGGCACGACGACAACGCTGGCCGGCGAGACAACCGTGCATTCGGACGCCGCGGTCACCATCGAACCGATCACGCTGGAGCCGATCACGACCAGCTCGACGGTGCAAAGCACCTCGAGCCTCGACCTCAAACCGGTCGCGGTCGACTCATGCGTGCGGCTCGAACTGGGGCCGCCGCCGGCCACCGACGTGTGCATGCCGTACGCGCAACGCTGGGCCCTCTCCCTGCTCGGAGTGGAACTGATGGCGCTGACGGTCAGCGGCGAGTCGTCGACGACGATCCGCCCGGCCAAGCGGCCGAGCGGCATGCTGGGGCTCGACGAGCGCTGCGGTTGCGAGCACGAGCAGGTTTCCAAGCCACATCCGATCGTCCTCGAGTTGTAGGGCCGAAGCTCATGGCCACGACATCTCGGCGCCATTCCTCGCAGCCGACCGAAGCCGACCCGGTCGTGTTCGCCGGGCCACCGACCGACATCAAGGCCCAGCTGCCGCTTCATAATCCCGGCACGGAACGGCTGGCCGTACGCGGCGTGCTGATCCACCGCGCCGAGGCCGCGTCGCTCGCGACGCCGCTCGGCGTGATCGTGCCGTCGGGTGCGCACATCTCGGTGCCGGTCTCGCTGACCCTGCCGCCCGAGACGCCGCCGGGCGAACACGCGGTCGAGTACGAGATCGCCGGTGAGCGCAGGCCGGCCGTGCTGCGGATCGAGCCCAGCTTCGGGTTGCGGCTGAGCCCGCCATCGGTGCTCGCGCCGGTTGGCGCGAGCCCGGTGCGGATCATCGTGCAGAACGTGGGTAACGTCGCAATTCCACTTGCTGAGGTGACGCGCGGCCGGACCCGCGACGGTGGCGACGACCGTGGCCCTGACATCGAACTGTCGCTCGACCAAGCCACGACCGTCGCGCCCGGCGAGAGCGTCAGGATCACCGGGTCGCTCAGCGTGCCGAACGACCTTGATCCGCACCGGCGTCACGAAGCCGCGGTGCCCATCGGTGTCGCGGATCTGACCGTCGTCGTGCTGCCTCGCGGTAGCGACCGGCAGCCTAATACCGCTCCGTCCACTCGACGTGTCCGCTCGTCCAAGGAGGACTAGCAATGCCAACGACGACAACTGTGACCCAGCCCCTCTCGGGCTGGACCGATGCGATGCAGAAATGGTGGGCCGACACCGAAGCGCAGTTCGAGCCGATGTGGCGCGCCTGGTGGGGTGTCCTGTCCCCCCAGCAGCAATCTGCGATGCCCTGGGCGGACCCCCTCCGTGGTCGACACGCACCACGCCATCGGCATGGTGCCTGCGGATGCGATCGCTGTTCGTGTTGCATCCCGGATGCCGACATCACGTTGCACGCCCGAGCGGGAGAGCGGCGCGTCATCGCGTTCGAGTTACGCAACGAGCGACGTCGGGACCGCGAGGTCACCCTGGAGATCGGTCGCTGGACGCCCTGCGAGGGTCCTGACCTGAACGTGGCCGCGGACTTCGACGTCGCGAGTCCGCTGACGCTCGCGGCCTGCGAGAACCGGATCGTCCGGCTGCGACTAGCCATCGCTGACAAGGCTGATGAGCGCGGCGCGAACGATGTGGATTCGTGCGCAACGGCTGTCACCGACGTACGGTTCGAGGGGTGCTCCCGTCCGGTGCGGGTGGCCGTCGTGGTCCATCCGGCCGAATGCGACGCATACGACGT
>JAODNL010000464.1 GCA_025465405.1 Pseudonocardiales bacterium
GTCGCGGTCGTTCACGACGGCAAGACCAAGACCGTGACGACGACCGACGCCACCGTCGGCCAGCTGCTCAAGGACATGCACGTCCGGATCGGCGCCAGCGACCGGGTGAGTCCGGCCGCCAAGAGCGCGATCAAGAACCAGCTGCGGATCGTCGTCCAGCGGGTGGCCACCAAGCGCGAGACGGTTCGTGAATTGCTGAGCTACGCGATCACCCGGCAGAACGACCCGTCGATGTACCAGGGCAATACCAAGGTCGTCGTCTCCGGCGCGCAGGGCGCGGCCAGCGCGACCTACACGGCGGTCTACATCGACGGCAAGCTCGCCCGCCGCACGCTTGTCAGCCGGCACGTCCTCAGCCAGCCGACGACACAGGTCGAGAAGGTGGGCATCAAGGCCCGCCCGGTGGTGGTGACACCACCGGCACCGGCACCGACCCAGTCCGCGACGCCGCCGGCGTCGACCAGCGGGCTGAACTGGGACGCGGTGGCCGCGTGCGAGTCCGGCGGTAACTGGCACATCAACACCGGCAACGGCTTCTACGGCGGCCTGCAGTTCGATTCCGGCACCTGGCTGTCCAACGGCGGTGGTGCCTATGCCTCGCGTGCCGACCTGGCCTCCCGGGAGCAGCAGATCGCGGTCGCGAACCGGCTCTACGCCGCGCGCGGCTCGAGCCCCTGGCCGGTCTGCGGCGCCAACCTGTAAGCAGTCCCGGAGCCCGGACGCGGCCGTGCAACGCACGATCCGCGCCGGGCTCCGTCCTGCGGCGACCCGCCCGGTCCCCCCGGGCTGTACCCCGCAATGACCTTTCCGTTACAGTTCCGTGACCCTCTGCGGACGACTGCCGGAACAACCCGAAGGAGTTACGTCTCTTGCTTCGCAGTGTGAAGTACGGCCTCTATGGAGCCGTACTGGCTGGCGTGATCGGAGGCACCGTCGCCTGGCACGGCGTGGACAAAACCGTCGTGCTTGTCGTCGACGGGCAGACCAGCAAGGTCCACACCACCGCCAGCCGGGTCAGCGACATCATGGGCGGCGCCGGCTACCACGCCGGCCCTCACGACATCGTCGCCCCTGCCCTGTCCGCCTCGGTGCACGACGGCGGCCGCATCGTCTACCAACGGGGGCGGCTACTCCATCTGGACGTCAACGGTGCGCGCAAGGACGTCTGGACCACCGCGCCCACCGTCGCCGACGCGATGGCGCAGCTCGGATACTCGACGACGGACTTCACGTCCGTGTCGCGCGACAAGCGGCTGCCGCTCGGCGCCACCGACCTCACCGTCCGCACCCCACGGATCGTGTCGCTCGTGCACGACGGCAAGACCCAGCAGCTGACCACCACTGATGCCACCGTCGGGCAGCTGCTCGCCGATCTCGGCGTCACGGTCGGTCCGCTGGACCGGCTCAGCGCGCCGCGTCGCTCGGCACTCGCCGCGGGCCAGCGGATCGTGATCAGCCGGGTGGCCAAGAAGATGGTCGACGCCACCACGTCCGTGCCGTTCCCGACGACCCGCCAGCCGTCGGCGACCCTGCCGGCCGGGCAGACCCAGATCATCACGGCGGGCCAGACCGGCCTGGCCCGCATCACCTACGCCGTCGTGTACATCGACGGCAAGGTCGTCGGCAAGACGCCGATCAAGACGGTTGTCGTCCAGGTGCCCAGGCCACAGGTGGTGCGCGTCGGCACGAAGCAGGCGCCGGTCACGGCGGCGCCGAGCGGGGTGGTGCCGGCCAGCTCGGCCCAGGCGATCGGCCGCCGGCTGGCGGCCGCCCGTGGCTGGGGCAACGACCAGTTCTCCTGCCTGGTGCAGCTGTGGGACCACGAGAGCGGCTGGCGCGTCAACGCCGCCAATCCCAGCGGCGCCTACGGCATCCCGCAGGCCCTGCCCGGTTCCAAGATGGCCGCTGCCGGTCCGAACTGGCAGACCGATGCCGCCACCCAGATCACCTGGGGACTTGGCTACATCGCCGGCCGGTACGGCACCCCGTGCGGCGCCTGGTCGACCTGGCAGGCGCAGGGCGGCTGGTACTGATCTCGCCTGGCTCCGGTGCGTTGCTGGGGCCGGCTGACATCCGCGCGCTGGCCCGCGAACTCGACGTCCGGCCGACCAAGACGCTCGGGCAGAACTTCCTGCACGACGCCAACACGATCCGGCGGATCGTGCGAGTGGCGCAGTTACGGCCCGACGACGTGGTGCTGGAGGTCGGGCCGGGCCTCGGTTCGCTGACGCTCGGCCTGCTCGAGGCCGGGCACGAGGTGAGCGCGATCGAGATCGATCCGGTGCTGGCGGACGCGTTGCCGCGGACGGTCGCCGCCCGGCTGCCGGGGGCGACGCTGCGCGTGCTCGCCGCGGACGCGCTGCGGCTGACGACCGTGCCCGGACCGCCACCCACGGCGCTGGTGGCCAACCTGCCGTACAACGTCGCCGTCCCGGTCGTGCTGCACCTGCTGGAGACGGTGCCGACCCTGCGTACCGGGCTGGTGATGGTGCAGGCCGAGGTCGCGGATCGGCTGGCTGCCCCGCCCGGCTCGAAGGTCTACGGCGTGCCGAGCGTGAAGGCCGCGTGGTACGCCTCCGCGACGCGCGCCGGTGCCGTGCCGCGCGCCGTGTTCTGGCCGGTCCCGAACGTCGACTCCGGCCTGGTGCGGCTGGAACGGCGCGCTCCGCCGGTCACGCCGGCCGGCCGGGCCGAGGTGTTCGCGGTCGTCGATGCCGCCTTCGCGCAGCGACGCAAGATGCTGAGGTCGGCACTGGCCGGCTGGGCGGGCTCGCCCGCGGCGGCGGAGGCGGTACTTCGGGCCGCCGGCGTGGACCCGTCCGCCCGCGGGGAGACCCTCGACGTCGACGCCTTCGCCCGGATCGCCGCCGCGCGCCCGTCTCCGCCGCGTCACACCCGGTGATCAACACGGTCCCTCCGCACCCGTTGATGACGATCTCATGGGGGCGGAGCGCAGGTTGCCTGGGCTGCGACCCTGAGGGCTAGCTGCGGCCGTCGAAGAGGCTGGTCACCGAGCCGTCCTCGAAGACCTCGCGGATCGCCTTCGCCAGCAGCGGCGCGACCGACAGGACGGTCAGCTTGTCGAACTGCTGCTCGGGGGAGATCGGCAGCGTGTTGGTGACGATCACCTCGCTCACCCGGCTGTTCTTGAGCACGTCGGTGGCCGGTGGTGAGAACACGCCGTGGGTCGCGGCGATGATCACCTCCGTAGCGCCGTTCTCGAACAGCAGGTCCGCGGCCTTGGTGATCGAGCCGCCGGTGTCGATCATGTCGTCGATCAGCAGGCACACCTTGCCCTCGACGTCACCGACCACGCGGTTGGCGACGACCTCGTTGGCGGCGTCGATGTCGCGGGTCTTGTGCACGAAGGCGATCTCACGTCCGCCCAGCTCGTCGGCCCACTGTTCGGCCATGCGCACCCGGCCGGTGTCCGGCGAGACCACGATCAGGTCCTGATCGGCGTAGCGCTCCTTGACGTGTCCGGCGAGCAGCGGCAGCGCGAAGAGGTGGTCGACCGGGCCGTCGAAGAAGCCCTGGATCTGCGCAGTGTGCAGGTCGATCGCCATGATCCGGTCGGCGCCGGCCGTCTTGAACAGGTCCGCGATCAGTCGGGCCGAGATCGGCTCGCGGCCGCGGTGCTTCTTGTCCTGCCGCGCATACGGGTAGAACGGGGCGACGACGGTGATGCGCTTCGCCGACGCCCGCTTGAGTGCGTCGAGCAGGATCAGCGTCTCCATGACCCACTGGTTGATGGGTGTCGTGTACGACTGCACGACGAACGCGTCGGTACCGCGAACCGACTCGTCCGGCTTGATGAACGTCTCGCCGTTGGCGAAATCGCGCGCCGTCGTGCTGGTCACCGTGATGCCCAGCTGCGCGGCGATCTCCTCGGTGAGGGCCGGGTACGCCCGACCGGACAGCAGCACCAGGCTCTTGCGTCCCGCGACCTGCAGAGTGCTCACAGTTCCCCGTCCTCGCTCGGCTCGGCTTGCGCGCGTGCGGCGGCTTCGGCCGCCGGAGTCCCCGGGCGCTTGCGCGCTACCCAGCCTGCCACGTTTCGCTGTGCCGCTCGTGCCACACCCATGGCGCCGGCGGGCACGTCCTGCGTGATCACCGATCCGGCGGCGGTGTACGCGCCGTCGCCGACGTGCACCGGCGCGACGAACATGTTGTCGGCGCCGGTGCGGGCATGGCTGCCGATCGTGCTGCGGTGCTTGGCGACCCCGTCGTAGTTGACGAAGACAGTGGCCGCGCCGATGTTCGTCTGAGCGCCGATCGACGCGTCGCCGACATAGGACAGGTGCGGCACCTTCGTGCCGGCGCCGATGTCGCTGTTCTTGACCTCGACATAGGTTCCGACGTGCGCCCCGTCGGCCAGCACGGTCCCTGGGCGCAGGTAGGCGTACGGCCCGACGGTGACGTC
>JAODNL010000469.1 GCA_025465405.1 Pseudonocardiales bacterium
GTGGACGGCCTGCGCAAGTAGAAGCCGGGGCAATCCACAGCCTACCCGGGTTAGCCGCATTGGCCATTTGCTGCACGCAGGAAGGGGACAGTCAGAAACGCTGTCCGGCCCCACCGCCCGGGACCTAGCGTGAGGGCCAGCGTGCCATCGGGCAGGACAGGTCCCAGACGGCGCACGGTCGATCCATCACGAGTGGAGGCAAGGCATGCACAAACGCACTATGGCGACGGCGCTGCTGGCAGCGTCGACGCTGATCGGCGGCGCCCTGGTGGCACCCACCAACGCCCAGGCAAGGCCCGGCCCGAAGCCCGTGCCCAACAGCAAGCCGGCGTGGCTGGGCCACGCGCAGCATCTGGGTCACGCGAGCTCCCGATCGGCAGTCACCGCCCGGGTGTACCTCGCACCCAATGGCGGCATCGAGGCGCTCAAGAGCGCCGTCGCGGCCATCTCCACGCCGGGAAGCGCCAGCTTCCGCAAGTTCCTCACGCCCGCGCAGTACCGCGCGACCTACGGCACTACCGCGGCAACCGCGCACCAGGTAGCGGCCTGGCTTACCTCGGCCGGGCTCACGGTCACCGGCGTCGAGACGAACAACCGCTACGTCTCGGTCGCCGGCACCGTCGCAGCCGCGCAGAAGGCATTCGGCGCCTCGATCGAGCGCTATCGGCATGACGGACAGACGGTGCAGGCACCGTCCGCCGCGCTGACCGTGCCCGCGTCCGTCTCCGGCGCGGTGCTCACCGTCACGGGCCTGGACACCACGGCCCACAAGGTCGCGCCGGCCAGCAAGCAAGTCGCGCCGCCGCCGGCCGGCTTCCGTAACGCGCGGCCCTGCTCGAGCTACTTCGGCCAGATCCAGGCGAAGTACAAGGCTGACTTCCACACTCCGCTTCCCACGTTCAACAGCAAGACGTTGCCGTACGCGCCGTGTGGATACACCGGTCCGCAGTTCCGGGCCGCTTACGAGGGCAACACGAACCTGGATGGCACCGGCGTGACCGTCGCGATCACCGACGCATATGCCGCGCCGACGATCAAGCAGGATGCCAAGACCTACGCCGCGAACCACGGTGACGGTGGATATGCCGCGGGTCAGTTCACCCAGGCCGCCCACCGTCCGTTCACCAACCAGGCCCTCTGCGGCGCGTCGGGCTGGTACGGCGAGGAGACCCTCGACGTCGAGGCCGTCCACGCCATGGCGCCGGGCGCGAACATCCGCTACTACGCCGCCGCGAGCTGCTTCGACAGCGACTTCCTCGACACCCTGGCGCAGGTCGTCGACGAGAACAAGGCGCAGCTCGTCTCCAACTCGTGGGGCGACCTCGAGCAGAACGAGACCGCCGACAACGTGGCCGCGTACGAGCAGGTTTTCCTGCAGGGCGCGATGCAGGGCATCTCGTTCATGTACTCCTCCGGCGACAACGGCGACGAGCTGGCCAACAGCGGGCTCAAGCAGGCGGACTACCCGACGTCCGACCCGTACGTGACCAGCGTGGGCGGCACCTCGACCGCGATCGGCGCGGCCGGCAGCCTGTCCTACGAGACCGGCTGGGGGACCATGAAGTACAGCCTGTCGGCGGACGGCAAGACGTGGAATCCCCTCAGCTTCCTGTACGGCGCGGGGGGCGGAACGTCGTCGCTGTTCAACCAGCCGTCCTACCAGGCAGGTATCGCGCCCGGCCCGTACCGGACCGTTCCGGACATCGCGATGGACGCCGATCCGAACACCGGCATGCTGATCGGGGAGACGCAGACGTTCCCGACCGGCGTGGCATATGGCGAGTACCGCATCGGCGGCACCAGCCTGGCCTCGCCGCTGTTCGCCGGCATGACCGCGTTGGCGCTGCAGAACGCCGGCGGTCCGGCCGGGCTGCTCAACCCGGTCATCTACGGCAACGCCACCACTGGTGTCTTCACCGACGTCAAGGGCGCGCCGAAGGACGCCGGGGACGTGCGGGTCGATTTCGCCAACGGCCTGGACGCGTCGGGTGGGCTGCTGTATTCAGTCCGCACGTTCAACCAGGATTCCAGCCTCAAGGTCACGAAGGGCTGGGACTTCGTCACGGGCGTAGGCAGCCCGAACGCGGGCTGGCTGACGGCGCTTCATCCGGCCACCTGACCGGTGCGGTGACCCCCCGGGCGGGGCGTGTCGCTTCGGCGGCACGCCCCGTTTCGTCTGGCCGGCCGTGCGGAGCGCCCCGGTAACCTGGCCACATCATGGATCTGGTGGCGGTGTGGCTCGGCAAGCTCACGCTGCTCGCCCTCCGGTTGATCGGACGCCGCGGCAATGCGCTGCCCGGTCTGGTCGTCGAGAAGGTCTTCCCCCGCTTCCTGCCCCGCGCGATGCGCCGCCTGTCGCAGGGTGTCGTGATCGTCACCGGGACGAACGGCAAGACCACCACCACCAAGATGCTCGCCACGATCCTGACCGAGCGGTTGCGCGTGCTTACCAACGACACCGGCAGCAACTTCGTCCGGGGCGCGATCACCGCCACCGTCGAGCGCTCCACGTGGGCCGGAAGATTGCCTTATGACGTCGCGGTATTCGAGCTCGACGAGGCGTGGGCGGTCCGCTTCGTCGCCGCCGTGCCGCCGCGGCGTTGCCTGCTGCTGAACGTCATGCGCGACCAGCTGGACCGCTTCGGCGAGATCGATGCGACCGCGGCGCTGCTGGGCAAGGTCGCCGCCGCGACGACGGGCGACGTGGTCCTCAACCGCGACGACGAGCGGATCGCCGCACTGGCCGCAACGACCGGTGCCGCGGTCAGCTACTACGGCGTCGCGTCGGACCTGCGGCCCAGCT
>JAODNL010000471.1 GCA_025465405.1 Pseudonocardiales bacterium
CGCTGGGCCGACGCCTGGCACGCCGGCGACGTCGACGCGATCGTCGCGATGCTCACCGACGACGCGCGCTACTCGATGCCGCCGTCGCCCGAGTGGTACGGCGGCCACGACGAGATCCGAATCTTCCTACTCCATGGCCCACTGCACTTTCGCTGGCGGTTCCTGCCCACCACCGCGAACGGCCAACTCGCCTTCGGCACCTACCTCGGGGATGACACCGCGGGACAGTACCTGCCGGGCGGCCTGGACGTCCTGACCATCCGGATCGGGCAGGTCGCCGAGGTGACCGCGTTCCTCACCACTGACCTGACCCGATTCGGCCTTCCTGCCCATCGCTGGCCCCAGGCCGTTCACACCGCCAGCTCTCCGCCCCTGCGTCCAGGTCAGCGCGATCAGGATGACGTCACACAACCGGTCGAGTGCCGACTCGCCGCGGGTTTCTGACGATGGCCGCGCGGGCGCCGCGCCGGTGGGAGGACCAACGCTGTATGCAGCCGGCGCCGGGTCGTTCGCATGGCGATCATCGATAGGACGAGCCGCGGTGCCGGTGCCGGCGCTGGCGCGCCGACCTCCCGCGTTGGGCGTTGACCCGACGGCAGGCTGGTACTAGGTCGAAGGTTCGATGGCACGTCGCCGGACGTTGTTGAGCTAATGAGGATGGCCCTGCGCACCGACGACGAGGAGCATGAGATGCACCCACTTCGCACGATCCGGCGAGCCACCGCGGCCGCGTCTGTCGCCCTCCTGGCACCGCTGGTGCCGCTCGCGGGTACCCCGATTGCGCAGGCGGCCACGTCGACGGCCTGCGACGGCGGCAGCTTCACTGTCCTGGGCAAGACCGGCACCACGGGCTTCGACGGATCGGTCGCCGCCCCGGCCGGCCGGTTCACCGTCCAAGGCAAATACAACCGCTTCAATATCGACCCGGCCGATTTCGCGGTGTACGACTACGCGTTCACCGGCGCCGCCAACCCGGCCGATATCACCGGCGGCCGCGTGACGCCGGTGTACGCCAGCAAGATCCCCGACCATCGCGGCCTCATCCTCACCAGTGCGATTTCGCTGCAGGTCAGCGGCAGCGACCTGGTGATCTCCCGCACCGGTACCGGCGGACTGAGCATGAAGCTCCAGGCGAAGGACTGCGCGCAGGGCGGAATCTTCCAGATGGAACCGGCCCGCGGTGACGGGACGCGGACCCGGATCGTGCACCACCTTGCCGATGAAGCGTTCTACTTCGACAACGCGAACTTCCGTGCCAAGCTCGGACAGTTCCTCGGCTCGGACTGTCAGAACGCCCAAACCGGGCCGCCAAGCCAATTCTGCGTGCAGGTGACCCCGCGAGTGAACATAGCCAATGACATCTCTGCCAGGTTCGTCGTACGCGACAGCGCACAGGTCGCCACGCGTATCCGACAGGCCTCATGTGGGCCGGACTTCATCAACAACCTCGGACTGAGCGAGACCCGCGACCATTGCGGCGGCATGTCGATCTGGGACGTCGCCAGCGGCGGTCGGATGGGCGTCGTTACCGGCGAAGACGCCACCGAGGTCGCCAACCCGCCCACCGTCTGCGTGAGCAATTGCCAGGCGCAGAACCGGGTCAAGGGCAGGCTGGCCAACCTGGGCTTCCCCTTCCCGATCGCGGCCGGCAGCAGGCTCGCCCCGCGTAAATCGGCCGACGGCCTGACCGCGGCACTGACTCCGTAGCGGAGCCATGACCACTCCGGCCGACGGTGGTGCCATCCGGCTGCGCGGGATCAGCGCACCAAGCCGGTCGCGGTCACCGACCGCGACGGTGCAAACGGGCTGTGGGCCTGGTCGCGGTGAGCCGACTGCGCGGCGAACTCGGGTCGAGCAGGCCGGACGCCGCCGACTCACCGTGACGATGAACCGGATCGGTGACTGCTGCGTACTTCCATGCGGACTCGTGAGCGTCCGGGACCTGGAGGTGGGGTCATGATCGCCGGAACCAGAGCAAGCAACCGCGCTGACGGGATTGCAGGGGCGCTGCGTCCGGTGGCCAGGGCTGCAGTTGCGATCGGGCTGGCCGCTGGGCTGCTGGCTGCCGCGCCAGTCGCAACCGCCGCGCCCCCGGCGGCACCCGGACTGCTCGGACCAGGGGATGCCGCTCAAGTGGTTGTACCGCTGACGCTGTCCTGGTCGGCGGCCACCAGTCCGTCGGGAATCGTGGCCTACAACTGGCAGGTCAGCCCATCGTCGACGTTCGTTCCGGTCGTGCAACAGAACTCGACGAGCGGCCAGACGCAGGACTCCGTCAGCGGTCTGGCCAACGGCACGTACTTCTGGCGCGTTCAAGCGGTGAATGGAGCATTCGAGCAAGGCGCGTGGTCGCAGACGCGCAGTTTCACGGTTACCGGCGCCAACGGGGCCGAGCCCGGTACGCCCACGCTCAACCAGCCCCGAGGCGGCACGCAGTTCCACCCCTTCGAATCGATTACCTTCACCTGGAGTGCCGTCCAAGGCGCGGCAACCTACGTCTTCGAGGCCGACAAGAACCCGAGCTTCCCGGTGGGTACGACCAGGATTCACGCCGACAACGTCACCGACCCCACGACCACGATCGTCATCGGGGACTTCTGTAACGGCTGCGAACAGGGCAACTACGTTGCTCGGGTCTACGCAGTCGGCGCAAACGGCGCGCGCGGCGTACCGTCGGCGACGGTCAGCTTCAGTGTTTTCTACAACAATCCGCTGCCTCCGCCCCCGACGCCCCTCGCTCCGGTGAACGGCGTGACCGTGAGCCTTCCGATCACCTTGTCGTGGACGGATGTGCCGAACCCGCAAGGTAACGGCTACCAAATTCAGATCTCGCGCAACTCTGCGTTCACCTCGATCGAAGACGACATCCCGCTAATCACACCCTCACACCGAGACGAGCTGTCGCTCACGTCGGGCCCGAAGTTCTGGCGGGTCCGATCGTTCCAGGGTGACAACAGCCCGAACACGGCAGCGGCCACCGCGTGGTCGCAGACTGCGACCTTCACCGTCAGCTCCGCGCCACCGACCGTCGTGTCAGTCTCACTCACCCGCGCCGATCCGTTCAGTGGGGATGACGAGTTCGGTGACGTCCAGCTCAGCACGGTGGCCCCGAGCGGGGGAGCCGTCGTCCGGCTTACCAGTAGCAACCCGACTGCCGTTCCGGTGCCCGCGTCAGTCACCGTGCCGGGCGGCAAGGCCGTCTTGTTCTCGTCGTTCGCGTTCCAGATCGGTCAGGTGACCAGTCCAACCGCCGTGACCGTGACTGCCAGTCTCGGGTCGTCCTCCGCCACGTTCCAGGTCAATGTCCGGCCTCCGTCGTTGCAGACGCTAACGCTGACGCCGACAACGACCAGCGGTGGTGTGGCGGTCGGCGCGATCATGATGCTCAACGGTCAAGCCCCGGCGTCCGGCGCCATCGTGAGTCTGTCGAGCAGTTCCCCCGCAGCGACGCCGCCGGCCACGGTCACCGTGGCCGCCGGCAGCCCGTCCGCATCGTTCGCGATACCCACCAACGATGTAACCACCCGCACACCGGTGACGATCACGGCCAGTTGGAACGGCAGCAGCGTGCAGTCACAGCTCATCGTGATGCCCGCGCCGAAGCCCACCTCACTTGCACTGTTCCCCGCCACGACGACGGGCTCGAGTGGGTCCGTCCAGGGGTCGGTTTCGGTCGCCTCCGTTGCGTCATTCGACCAGTCGTTGCAGGTCGCGAGCAACAACTCGGCAGTGCTGCCGTTCCTGTCGAGCAGCGTGACCATTCCAGCCGGCAGCGACCGAGGCGCGATTCAGATCCTTCCCAGATCGGTTTCGACGACGACCGTCGTAACCATCTCGGTGACCGGCGGCGGGGTGACGGTCAGAGCGGACTTGACCGTGAATCCCGACAGCACACCGCCACCGGGTCCCACCCTGAGCACATTTGCCGTCAACCCGACGAGCGTGCCCGGCGGACATCCGGCAACCGGCACGGTGACGCTGCCCAGCGCGGCACCCGCCGGCGGCACGATCGTGACGCTGTCGAGCAATCTTCCCAACGCCGCCAGCGTGCCCGGCAGCGTCACCGTGCCAGCCGGCGCGACGAGCGCATCGTTCACGGTGACCACTTTCCAGGTCGCCGACACCACGGTGCAACTTAGTGCACGCAACGGGGACACGATTCTGTTCGCCGCGCTCGGCATCACCACCGCAGCGCCGGCACCAAGCCTGTCGGCCCTGACCCTGACGCCGTCCAGCGTGCCGGGCGGGAACCCATCCACGGGCAAGGTCACGCTCACGGCAGCGGCGCCGTCTGGCGGTGCTCAGGTGACCTTGTCCAGCAGTAAGACGGCCACTGCTTCCGTGCCCGCAAGTGTCACGATCGCGGCGGGCGGCACCAGCGCGACATTCACCGTGAGCACCAGTGCCGTCTCGACGCCGACCTCGACGACGATCGGCGCTTTGTACGGGGGTGCCAGTGCCACCACGACGTTAACCGTTACGCCGCCAGGCCAATCCGCCACCCTCACGGTCACCGCGACCGGCCGAAGCGGGACCACAATCACCTCGAACCCGCCCGGCATCAAGGTGACCGTGGGCACCACCGGCTCCGCACCGTTCCCTGACGGCAGCACGATCACCCTCACAGCGAGCAGCGGCCGCTCCGCCGTCTGGTCCGGAGCGTGTTCCAGCAACGGCAGCAAGACCAAAAGCTGCACCTTAACCCTGAGCGGCAATTCGAGCGTCACCGCCAACGTGAACTGAGGCGGCGCACGGCGGCACCACATCAAGTCGACAGAGTCGGCGAACGCATTCATGTCGACGGCTGCAGCGTGACCGACCTGCGGCGGCGGCTCGTTGATGTCGTAGCCCCAGACGATCAGCGAGTTTACGTTTCGTTGACGCGCGGTCCGCAGCATGGCTTGAGGTCACGTGCTGGAGGGCACCGACACGCTGTTGGGGGCACAACATGTTCGAGCAGGCCACTTCGCGCCGCCGCCTGTTTGCGGCAAGCGCTCTCACCGCCGCGGTACTCGCTCTCGCGGTGCCGCTGGTTTCGGAACCTGCAGCAGCGGCGGCGGTGATCAACGATCCACCGGCGAACGGGCACAGCGTCATCGTGTTCCCACAGCGCGACTTCGTCCACGGCGATGGGTTCGCCGTGGGTGCGAACCTAAGGGTGGAGATCTGGCGCGGAACTGTCGAGGTCGGCGTGTCCGACCCCTTCGTCAACGACAACCCGGCCGGCTTCGACTTGAACCACCTCGGGGCTCCGTGCTGGGCAAGCGTTACCCCGGACATCATTCCGGGCGACATGGTTCAGGTGGTCAATCTCGACAGCGGCGAGATTGATCGCACCTTTGCCGCGAACGTGATTGTCAACCAGAAGGCAACCAAGGTCGGCAATACTGTCGTGATCAAGGGCACCGCCGCGCAGGCCGACGGCACCCAGATCCCGGTAGCGCAACTGGACGCCCGGGTTGTGGCAAGCACCAAAAGCCCGTTCTCTGACGGCACACGCACAATCCGCAGTCAACCCGTATACGACACCTCGACCGGCAACACCTGGACAACCACGTTCACCACGACGAAGAACGGCACGCCGCTTACCTCGGCAGATCTCAGCCTCGCCGTCGCGAGCGAGTCCCGAGGTATGTGGCTCGGACGGCTGGTCGGCTTGGCCGTGCCCCCTGAAAACACGATTTACGAAGCGGGGGCTTTCGGTGGTCCAGCCGCGGGTTGCAGCGCCCCGAGCGCCTCGGACGCGGTGACTGGTTCGACACCCTCCGCGGTCAACGTCGCTGCCGTCCAGCCGGGCGGCAACCTGCTGCTGAGCGGTACCTCGTTCAACGCCGCCAGCGGCACGCTGTCACTGACCGACGGAGTCACCGCCACTCCGTTGACCGCGCCGGTGTCGCTGAACCCAGCGGCCGCCTCCACCGATCCGACGGTCCCGCTGCCCGGAAACCAGACCTGGACTGCGTCGATTCCCACGGCCGATGTTGCCGGCCTGGCCGACGGCACCCTTACCGCGAGCGTCTCCTTCACGAGGGTCTTGGCGAGCACGCATCCGGACCCGGTCGACCCGACGGTGCAGGTCCGCGATACCGGCACGCTCGCGGGGGCGTCGCGCACCCTACTCAAGGACGTTGTCGCACCGCAGGCGCCTACGGCGAGCGTGCCAGGCGGGACCTATTTCGACCCGCAAACCGTCACTCTGAACCCTGCGGACCCCGCCCACGACACCGTCCGATACACGATCGCCAACCCGACTGCGCCCGATCCGAGCCCATTCAGCACGGTAGCCTCTGTCCCGATTCAGGTGACAAGCAGCCAGCAACTGAAGGCGATGTCCATCGACCCTGCCGGTAACCAAAGCACAGTGCTGACTACCAACTATGTGATCACGACCCGCACTGCGCCCGAGCCTCCGACAGCAATCAGCGCAGTAGCCGGCGACGCATCCGCGATCGTGTCGTGGACGCCACCGGCCACCGACGGCGGCTCACCGATCACCAACTACCAGGTTGATGTCTTCCAGGGCGGCGTCCGACAACCCACCCTCGGCCAGGCCGCCGGGACCGCAACGTCCTGGACCATCGGCGCTCTGAGCAACGGGGTCGCCTACCAATTCACCGTCCTCGCCCAGAACAGCATCGGTTCCAGCCCACGCTCCGCCCCGTCGACAGTGGTCACCCCCTCGCCGCTGCCGGCGGCGCAGGCCGTAGTCACTCCGAACGCTGTCAACTTCGGCAGCGTCCCCCTGGGGGGGACCGGCACCACGCAGACCGTCACGCTGAGCAACACCGGTAACGCCACGTTGAGCATCAGCAGCATCACGGTGAGCGGAGCCCAGCCCAGCGATTTCGCCTTAGGCGCCACCACCTGCGGTGTGACCCTGGCGGCCGCAGCGTCCTGCACCACGGCAGTCAGCTTCACGCCCGGCGCAACAGGAGCCCGATCCGCCGCCTTCGCCGTCACCGACAGCTCTCCCGGTAGCCCACACATCGCCGCCCTCACCGGTACCGGCACTTCGGCTGTCTCCGTACCTACCGTCACCACTCGCAACCCGCTCTCTGGGGCGACAGGCGTCGCGATCGGCACGGCCACCGCCCGGGTACCGATGACGGCGACGTTCAGCGAAGCCGTCAGCGGCCTGCCCGCCACAGCCGCCGCAACCGGCAACTTCACCCTGAAACAAGGCACGACAGCGGTCGCGTCCAAGGTCGTCTACAACGCCACCACCCACGTCGCCACCCTCACTCCGGACGCCGCGCTCATAGTTGACAAGCCGTACACCCTCAGCCTCTCAGCAGCGATCAAGAGCGCGTCCGGGGGCGCCCTAGTCGCCCAGGGCTGGAACTTCATCACCGGACCCCGGCCCACAGTGACCGCCACCAACCCAGCCTCCGGCGCATCCGGCGTTGCGATCGGCACCGCCGTCGCCCGGACAGCGATGACCGCGACGTTCAGCGAAGGCGTCACCGGCCTGCCCATCACGGCCGCCGCAACCGGCAACTTCACCCTCCACCAAGGCACCACGACGGTCACGTCCAAGGTCGTCTACAACGCGACGACCCACGTCGCCACCCTCACTCCGGATACCGCGCTAATAGCCGACAAAACCTACACACTCACCGTCTCGGCGGCCATCAAGGACATCGCCGGCAACCCGATCACAGCCAAGACCTGGAACTTCATCAGCGGACCACGCCCGACCGTGACTGCCAGGACGCCGGCCGTAAACGGGGTCAACGTCGCCAGAACCGCGAACTGCACCGCCACCTTCAGTGAAGCCGTCGCCGGCCTACCCACGACCGCCGCGGCAACTGGCAACTTCACCATCAAACAAACAGCCACAGGCGCCGCGTTCGCGTCCATGGTCAGCTACAACGCCACCACCAGAGTCGCAACCCTCAACCCCACCGGCACCCTGCTCGCCAACACGAGATACACCATCAGCCTGACCACTGGTATTAAGGACACGGCGGGCAACACCCTCACTGCTCTCACGTGGACGTTCACCACCGGAGCAGCCTGACAAGCATCACGGCATCTTGTTATGAACCGCTTCAGGTTTCTCCTATTACCGGGCGCGGCCCAGCCCGATAAGCGGACGGGCCGCGGTATTGCCGCCAAGGAACAGTTACTACTGTTCTACCGCCTTCAGGTAAGACATCCAATAGGACCTAACCGGGCGTCAGCGGACCGGAACCGTGAACGAGAATGCGGTGGCGTCGAACGGTGAGGTCTGCACAGTCAGCGCGAGGACCCACCTGCCGCCGCGCGCGAACGTCAAGCCGATGTCTTCTCGGCCGGTGCTTGCCGAGCCAGTTGCGTTCGGCAACCGAAGTGGCAGCGGGCCGAGCCCCGCATCCGGCAGGCTGAGGGTCCCGCGGAGCCCGGTCACCGGCAGCGACGCGCCGGTGCTCGAGCGGGTCGTCAGGTGCAGAACAGCGTCGCCGGGGCGCGGTGCGTCGATGCGGACCGACACCTGCAGGCCCGGCGCCGTCAAGCTCTGACCAAATGGTCGAACGTAGGACTGCCGCGCGGGCACCGTGACCACCAGGGCCGCGGTCAAGCCCAGCACCACGAGCGCAATCACGACTTCGACCAGCAACCCTCGCTGCAGACCGCGCACAGATAGTGAGTCGCCGTCCGGCGGCGCTGTCGACGCACGTTCCAGCGTCGTCGTGCTGCCCAGTCGCCTGACCTTGGCCAGGGGCGGTGTCGGCGACGGCGCACCTGACGGCTCCGGCGGCTGATTGAGGTGCGCCTGGACCCACCGTCGGGCCAAGGCACCCATCGCGATCACAGCGAGCACCGCGACGATCTTGACCAGGAGCACTCGACCGAACGTCGTCCGGTACAGCGCTGGCACGGTTCCGACCTCGCGCCAGGCCTGGTAGCTGCCGGTCGCGACCAGCACGACCACGCATGCGAAAGCCACTCGTGAAAAGCGGGGCAGCACGGCAGTGAGGTCGGCAGCATGTGCGGCCGGTCGCAGGCTGATCAACAGCACGGCAAGGCCGCCGAGCCATATCGTCATCGCCGACAGGTGCAGAAGATTGGCGACGATGGCCAGCGGCGTCTGGAGGCCGGTGGCCGAGTGACCGGCCAATGTCCAGGTCACCATCAGCAGCAACGTGACGACGACAGTGCCGGCAGGCAACACCCAGCTCGGCAGGAGCGGACGAGTGTCCGGCGTCCCGTTCTTGCCCTGATGGGAACGCTTTGTCGCCGCGACCAGGGCCCGCGCGTCCGCCTTGCGCTGCGTCGACACCGCGCACACCAGCAGTACCCCAAAGATCACCAGCAAATAGGACCGAAACGCGTAGAGCGTGTCGAACTTGCGGGAATGCGTGTCGAGCGACCTCGGGGCCAACCACATTGTCCGGAGCGCTTCGCCGCTGGCCCACACGCCCTCCAGGAGCAACGAGCCGATCGCGCTCACGCCGAGCAATGTCAGCCCGAGATAGAGAGTCCGGCGGGTTCGTGGCAGAGTCAGTCCCGCCGGCCACAGGGCCAA
>JAODNL010000650.1 GCA_025465405.1 Pseudonocardiales bacterium
CCGGCGGTCGTCGGTGACGAGCATGGAGGTGAACATGCGGAACGGGTTGCGCGCGAGCTCGTCGGCGGCGACGGGGCGAAACGCCGTACTGACCACGGGGACGGCCGACCGAGCGGCGTCGCGCAGATCGTAGAAGCCGACAGGATACATCCCCAGGGCAGCGAAGATCCGCGCGACCGCGCGCATCTCCCCGGGCGTGCCCACCCGGATCGCGCCGTGCCGTTCGGCCGTGACGCGAGCGATCGAACCGAGCCGCTCGGCCGTGGCTCCGTCGCGCGCCAGCACGTCCGCGTTCACCGCCGCGGCGACGTCGACGAGCGTGTTGTAGGCCGGCACCTCGTGGCCGTAGATCTCGGCCATCCGCCGGGCGAACGCCGCGCGTAGCTGCCAGGTCGCCCAGGTCGGCATCACGTCAGGGCGGTCAGGACGCGATCGATCGCCGCGAGTCCGCGCTCGAGATCGTCGACCGACACGGCCAGCGACGGGCGGAACCGGATGCTTGTCGGCCCGGACCCGAGCACCAGCACGCGCTCGTCCTCGCGCAGCGTCGCGACGACGGCGTCGCGCAACCCGGCCGACGGCAGCGTGAACGCGCACATCAACCCGCGTCCGCGCACGTCGGAGACGACATCGTGCTTGCCGCCGAGTGCCTGCAGGCCATCGCGTAGCCGTGTCCCGAGCTCGGCCGCCCGCTCGATGAGCCCATCCCGCTCGATGACTTCGAGGATTCGTCGCGAGCGCACCATGTCGGTGAGGTTGCCGCCCCAGGTCGAGTTGATCCGCGACGAGACCGCGAAGACGTTCTGCGGGACTTCGTCGACGCGGCCGCCGGCCATGACGCCGCACACCTGGGTCTTCTTGCCGAATGCGACGACGTCGGGCTGCACGCCGAGCTGCTGGTAGGCCCACGCCGAACCGGTCATGCCGACCCCGGTCTGCACCTCGTCGAGGATGAACAGCGCATCGAACTCGCGGCACAGGGCCTGCATCGCCTGCAGGAACTCGGGGCGGAAGTGGTTGTCGCCGCCCTCACCCTGGATCGGTTCCATGATGAAGCAGGCGATGTCGTGCGGGTCGGCCTCGAATGCGGCCCGGGCGGCGGCGAGCGCCGAACGTTCGGCGGCCTCGACGTCGTCGGTGCCGTTGATCGCGGGCGCCGGGATCCGGGGCCAGTCGAACTTGGGGAACCGGGCCACCTTGTTGGGATCGGTGTTGGTCAGGGACATCGTGTAGCCGCTGCGCCCGTGGAAGGCCTTCTCCAGATGCAGCACCTGCGTGCCGAGCTCCGGGTCGATGCCGTGCGCCTCGTTCCAACGGCTCTTCCAGTCGAACGCGATCTTCAGTGCGTTCTCGACGGCCAGCGCGCCGCCGTCGATGAAGAACAGGTGCGGCAGCGCCGGGTCACCGAGCACCCGCGCGAACGTGTCGACGAAGCGGGCCATCGGCACGGTGTAGATGTCGGAGTTGCTGGGCTTGTTCACCGCGACGTTCGCGAGCTCCAGCAGGAAATCGGTGTCGTCGACCAGGCCCGGATGGTTCATGCCGAGGGCCGACGAGGCGAAGAACGTGAACAGGTCCAGGTAGCGCGTGCCGTCGCGGGCGTCGACCAGCTCGCAACCCTGCGACGCGGACAGGTCCAGCACGAGCTCGAATCCGTCGGCCAGCATGTGCCGGGCAATGGTCTCGTGCACGTCGGCAGCGGAGAGGTCGGCAGGCATTTCGGCGAGAGCCGGACGCAGCATCGTCATAGCGGCATTCTACAGGAATTGTTCCGGCCGATCGCCAGTGGAACCGATGAAGTTACGGTTAGGAGCCTATGACGGGATGGGCGCGCCGTTCGAAGAAGGTCTGCAGTACCACGGTTGTGCGGGTGGAGACGTTGGCCCGCTTACGGATCTCGCGGATCAGCTCCTCGAGCGCCGTGGGCGAGGCGACCCGCACGAACAGCACGAAGCTGTCCTCGCCGGCGACCGAGTGGCACGACTCCACCTCGGTCAAGCCGGCGATCCGATCCGGGATGTCGTACTCGTGCGCCGGGTCGAGCGGGGTGATGGCCACGATCGCCGCGAGCCGCAACCCGATCGCCTCCGGGTCGATCTGCGCGGTGTAGCCACGGATGACGCCGTCGGTCTCCAGCCGCCGCACCCGCGCCTGCACGGCCGACACCGAGAGCCCGGTCGCCTCGGCCAAACTCTTGAGCGTGCTCCGGCCGTCGTCGAGCAGCGCGGCCGCGATCAGCCGATCGATGTCGTCGTCGATGCCCCTGATCACGCGGCCGAGGCTATCCCGGCGGCGGAACGGGCGGCATTTCGACGCCTCGGCACGACCGAACGCGGGTGAGCCGGCCGGACCCGACGCTGGGGCGTCAAACCACCGGGCGCGGCCTTGTCGCGCGTCGCCGGCGGTGCGACCCTCACGCCGAGCCGCGTGCGTGCTCGCGCCCGCGGCATCGAGGAACCACGGAGGTTCTTATGACGGTGCTGATGACCATGAAGCTTGCCGGGGACGGCGCAGCGCTCGAGAAGGCAGCCCAGTCGGATCCCGCGATGATCCGGGGCATCGTCGAGAATGCGAAGTCGCACGGGCTGATCGCACACCATTTCTGGGCGTCCGACAACACGGTGCTCGTCGTGGACGAGTGGCCCGACGAGCAGTCCTTCCACGCGTTCTTCGACGCCACGCCCGAGGTGCCGAAGTTGATGGCCGCATCCGGCATAACCAGCCAGCCGGAGATCTCGTTCTGGCGCAAGCTCGAGACGGGCGACGACTTCCGCGCCTGATACCCGCCCGCGAGCGAGCGGGCGGCCGGTGAGCGCGGCCCTCGATTCGGGCAGGCTCACGGCGTGGTCGAGGTCAGCAGGCACATGGCCGCCGCGCCCGAGCGGGTGTGGGCCGAACTCGGTGACGGCTGGATGTACACCGGGTGGGTGGTCGGCGCATCGCACATCCGCGGTGTCGACGGCAACTGGCCCGAACCCGGTGCCCGGCTGCACCATCAGGTCGGTGTCTGGCCGCTGGTCGTGAGCGACACGACCGCGGTGCTCGAGTCCGAGCCGCCGCGGCGGCTCGCCCTGCAGGCGCGCGCGTGGCCGGTCGGCGAGGCACGGGTCGTGCTGACGATCGCTGCCGACGGCGAAGGCTCGCGCGTCTCGATGGACGAGTGGCCCACGAACGGGGTGGCGCGCTGGTTGCACACCCCACTGCAGGACGTCGCGCTGCGGGCACGCAACCGCGAATCGCTCAACCGGCTCGCCTCCATCGTCGAGAACCGGCCACTTCCCGGCTTCCCGCCGAGCGAATCACCGGCGAGCGGATCACCTGCGAGCGGACCTCAGCGGTAGATGCGGTCCATCGCAAAGCGCAGGACCCGGCGGCGCAGCGGCCCGGTGATCGCCGCGCGTGCCAGCGCGGCACACGCCGCGTTGTGCCCCGGCGCGCCGTGCACGCCGCCGCCCGGGTGAGCGGACGAGCTGGCGAGGTAGAGCCGGTCGATGACGGTCTCCGCACGCGCGAGCCCGGGCACCGGTCGGAACACCAGCTGCTGGTGCAGGCTCGCGGTTCCGCCATTGATCGCGCCACCCACCAGGTTGGCGTCGCCACGCTGCAGGTCCGCGGGAGACTGCACGCCGCGATCCAGGATCTGACCGCCGAAGCCGGGCGCGTGCCGTTCGATGATTCCCTCGATCAGCTCGACGTGCTTCTGGATATCCGCGGCGCTCTGCTCGACCTTCTCGGGCAGGTGCGTTTAGACCCACGCCGACTCGGTGCCCGTGGGCGAGCGGGTGGGATCGGTCGTCGTCATCTGGCCGATCAGCAGGAACGGCTCGCGCGGCACCTGCCGGGCGGCAAGCGCGGCCGAGTAGAACGTCAGCCCGTCCATGTCGACGCCGACGTGCACCGTGCCCGCACGCCGGGCCTCGGTGGCCGTCCAGGGGATCGGCGCCGACAGCGCCCAGTTGACCTTCAGCGTGCGCGCGTCCCACTGGAAGTTGTCCAAGTCCCGGACGAGTCGCGGCGGCAGGTGCTCGATACCGACCAGCGAGCGGTACAGGTCGGGTGCGGACGTGTCGGCGAGCACGGCCCGACGGGCTCGGATCGCCGCGCCGCCGGCCAGCCGGACGCCCACCGCGGTTCCTGCTTCGACGATCACCCGCTCGACCGGTGCGTTCAGACGTAGCTGCCCGCCGCGCGATTCGAAGCGGTCGGCGAGCGCGTCGACGAGTCGGCGCGAACCACCCTCCGGGGCCGGGAAACCCACGGTCTGGCCGAGCATCGTGAGCAGCCATCCGTAGACGGCGCTACCCGCACCCTCGGGCGGCAGATCGGTGTGCAGGGCGTTGCCGGCCAGCAGCACCGGCGCGCCGGCGCCGTCGAAGCGCTCGTCACCGAAGCGCCGCACCGGCTGGAGGGCGAATCGGGCGAAGCGCAGCGCCCCCGCGACCCGCAGCCGCCGGAGCAGCCGCAGTGTCGCGAGCGGCGGCGGGAAGGGACGGAACAGCGCGGCGATCAGCTGCGCGCGGATGTGCTCGAACTCCTCGACGAGCTGCACCCAGGCCGCTCCGTCACCCGGCGCGAACGCGTCGAGCGACGCGGCTGTATCGCCGACGTCGCGCGTCAACAGCGCGCACCGGTCGTCCGGGAAGACGTGGGCAAGCACCGCCGGCGCGTGCTGCCAGGACAGTCCGTGCCGGTCCAGCTCCAGCGCACCCAGCACCGGCGACGCGGCGCCGAGCGGGTAGAAGGCGCTGTACAGGTCGGTCACGAAGCCGGGACGCACCGACTCGTCGGACCAGATAGCACCGCCCGGATGGTCGTTGGCCTCCACGACGAGGACATCCCAACCCGCGTCGGCCAGGGTGTTCGCCGCGACCAGGCCGTTGTGCCCGGCGCCCACGACGATCGCATCGGGCGCGTCGCGCGGTCCGTGATCCATGTTTGTCACGTTACGGAGTTACCCATCCGCGCCCGCGCCTAGGCACCGGGCCTGGCTAGCTGCGCAAGACGGCTCCGTAGACGACCTGGTGGTAGGTCGAGCTCGGGTCGGTGGGCTGCGACGACCGGCACCAGACGGCGTACACACGTCCGCCTGTTGCCGCCGTGCCCATGTAGTCGCCCGGGAAGGTGCCGCCGGCCTGCGCCGCGTACTTCAGATCCGACAGCGGGCCCAGTGCGATCGGTGCTGCGAAGTGAGTCCCGTCGAAGGAGTAGGACAGCTGCTGCTGCACGAACCGGCCACCCTGCACCGTGGTGTCGCGGGTGCTGGTGGCGAGGAATACCTCGCCGCGGTAGGCCGACACATCGGCGTTGATGTAGTCGCGTCCAGCCGCTGGGCGGATGACGGGCCGGGCCGCCGACCAGTGCGCGCCGTCGAACGACTGCGAGAGCATGACCGCGCTCGAGTCCGGGCTGGTCCACGTCGCGAACAACCGTCCGGTGATCCGGTCGGCGGTCGCCGAAGGCAGGCAGCACCTGATGCCCGGCGCACCCTCGCCCGCCGCCGTCGTGATGGTGTTCGGTGCGCTCCAGGTGCGGCCGCCGTCGCGCGAGGTTCGCGCCACGACCGTGTCCGCCGGCGGCGGCGCCGCGGCCTGAGCGTGCAGCGCGCTCTGACCGATGCGGCTCTCCGGCGCCTCGCCGCCGGCCGCAGTGCCGTAGTCGATGTAGGCGTCGACGACGGTGCCGTCCGGCTGGATCATCGGCTGCGAGTCCTGGCTGTACGAACCGTCCTGGGTGAGATTCACCGTGCGACTCCAGGTCTGTCCGTGGTCGTCGGACCAGCGCACGACCTGCAGCGCACCGGTGTTGTTGCCGGCCGCGTCGTAGAGGAAGGGCGTCCAGAACTGGTACAGCCGGCCGTAGTGCGGGCTGCGCCGGCTGGTGTCGACGACCAGGACGTTCTTGTCGTCGCTGTAGCCGCAGCTGGCGCTGTAGTGCGCAACCATCGGCGGACCGAACGTCACGCCGCCGTCGGTGGAGCGCGACACGGTCACCGCACTTGGGCAGTCGAGGCTGATTGCCAGTACCGAGATGTACACCGAGCCGTCCGGGCCGAATGCGACCACCGGGTCGGACGCCCGGTCCCATGTGCCGCCGGCTGACTTGGTGATCCCCGGCAGCGGCGCGTGCTGCCAGGTGCGCCCACCGTCGTGGGTCCAGGCGTAGGAGATGTCGACCGCTCCGCCGTCGGGGTACCGGCCGTCGTGGGCCGCGGCGACCGCGACATTCCGATCCAGGGGCGACACCGCGACGTCCGGCTCGACGAGGGTGTCCGGCTCCGAGCCCGGCTGCGGGGCGATGTCCTGCTGGTCGATCTGCCCGACGTGCAGGATCGCCGGCGCGCGCAAGGCCCGCGCGGTCGCGGCCGGCGCGGCGGCAAACACCGCGGCGAGCGCGGCGGCGAGGATGACGGCGTAGCGCAGGTTCCTGCTCATCGGGCAGCTCCGGGATCTCGACTGGGCGTGCCTACGCAGCCTGCCCGCGCCCGGTTTGTCGGTCAAGGCCGGTTTGGTCCGCTTGGCGTTGCCGCCCTGGTGTAGCCGTGGGGTAGGCACCGATGCGGGCGCTTGATCAATCAGGCCGACATCCGGAGCAGGACGTTGGCGAGGTGCTCGGCGAGGATCCGCGCCTGGTTCAGATCGTCGCTGGTCCAGCGGCGGTAGCTGCGATGCATGAACTCGAGGATGCCGAGCGGCCGGCCGCCGCCGATCACGGGTGTGAGGAGCAGGCTTGCGTAATGCTCGCGCGAGATCAGCTCACGCTCGGCCGGATCGCTGCTCGGATCGGACAGGTGCGCCTCGATCATCACGGCTGACTCCAGGGCGGCGCGGGTGGCCGGGAAGTCCGTCAGCGGGTACGTCTCCGCGTCAAGCACCTCGCCGGTGGAGCTGATCTCTCGCAGCACCCCGCCCTCGGCCAGCGTCGACACGCTGATCCGATCGATCTTCAGCCGCACCGCGGCGCCCTCCAGCGAGGTGTGGACGTCCGACAGCTGCACGCTGCGTTCCAGCGCGGCCGTGATGTCCCCGATCCCGACGATCGAACCGACCGGAACGGCGAGCGACGCGGCGCGCACGACGTCGGCCCGTCCAGTCCGACACGCGGCGACGACGGCCGGCGGCGCGTCGAGGAGCCGTTCTGCCGGCGACGCGATCGCGAAACCCTGCGCGTAGTCGACGTCGAGCTGCGCCAGGTTCAGAAGGTCGTCCATGGTCTCCACGCCTTCGGCGAGCACCCGGGCGCCGATGCGCCGCGAGAGGCTCACCAGAGACTCGATGACCGCGCTCTTCTCGACGCTCTGCCGCGCGCCGGTCACCAGGCTGCGGTCCAGCTTGACGATGTCAGGATGCAGGGTCGCGAGCCGGAGCAAGCCGGCGTATCCGGTGCTCACGTCGTCGATCGCGATCAGCGCGCCGCGCGAGCGGAGGTCGGCCAGCGCGTCGTCCAGTGCGTCGAGTTCGGTCGCGGCGTGCTCGGTGACCTCGATGATCACGCCGGTCAGGTCGCCCCGCAGCTCACGCCGCACGGCGCGGTGGCTGAGGGCGTCGGGGCTGACGTTGACGCTGAGCTGGACGCTGCCGGCCAGTTCCGGGCGCCGCTCGAACGCGCGCCGGACGCAGGCCGCTTCGACATCCGGACCGTCGCCGCGCGCCGCGGCGAGCGCGAGCACTTCCTCGGCGGACACCTCAGGTCGGCCCGGAAAGCGGGCCAGCGCCTCCGCCGCGACGATCCGACCGGAAGAGACGTCGATGATCGGCTGCAGGACGATGTCGATCGCACCGCGCCCCGCGCGCCATGGCGATCCGATGCGTGGCGCCCATCTGGGAGAGCTCGCCACCGGTTACCTTTCGTCCCCATAAGCACGTTCCGGTCGTGGTTGACCCGAGCGTGCATAAGAAAGTGACCGTATCTCTGGCGCTCGCCGAACGCATGCCGGCGCGCGGTCGTCAACGAGCAATCATGATCAATTGGGCTATATCGACGCCAGACCGGGCCGTCAGCTCCCTCTCAGCAACGGCGCCGGCGTGCAGCCCGCGCATCAGGAAACCGGCGAGGGCCCGGGCCGTAGCCGGTTCGTCCAGCACGCCGGCGTCGGCGCGAGCCAGATAGGCACGCACGCGATCGGCCGCGGCGGGGAAGCCGTCGCGGTAGAACGCGAAGGTCGCGGCGAACCGGGTCGGCAGCTGCGCCGGATGCAGGTCCCAACCCTGGTAAAAGCCGCGTTCGAGCGAGCGCCGGACCAGCCGGGCATGCAGTTGCCAGGCGGTCTGCACGGCCGCGTGCTCGCCGATCGGCAGCACGTTCGTCGACCCGTCAGAGACCCACACGCCGGTTCCCGCGGCCGCGACCTGCATGACGGCTTTCGCGTGGTCCGCGGCGGGATGCTCCATGCTCTGCTGCGCGGCGGCGATGCCCAGCGACGCGCTGTAGTCGTACGTGCCGTAGTGCAGCCCGATGCACCGCGCCCCGGCCGCGTGCAGCATGGGCGCGATGAGGGCCGTGCCGTCGGCGCCGAGCACCGCCTGCGGTGTCTCGACCTGCAGCTCGAAGCGCAGCGGACCGACACCGTAGCTGGTCTCGAGTGCCTCGCAGACGGCCACCATCGCCTCGACCTGACGCACCGCGGTCACCTTCGGCAGGGTGATCCGGAAGCCATCGGGCAGCGCGGCGGCGTCGAGCAGCGCCTCGAGGAAGACATCGAGCGTGCGGACGCCGCGCCGCCGGGTCACGTCCTCCAGCGACTTCGCGCGGACGCCGACCGCGCGCGGTGCCGCCCCCGCGCCGAGCGCGGCGGCCAAAGCCCTGGCCGCGGCCCTG
>JAODNL010000514.1 GCA_025465405.1 Pseudonocardiales bacterium
AGGACCGCGGCGACGAAGTTGGGGTCGGCCGACTCGACCGCATCGACGCACGCGTCGAAATCCTCCGGCTCCAGCTCCGACTGCGTGACGACGGCGACCGCACGTGCGGCACCGGCGCGGTGGGCCGCCTCCGGGTCGTCCACCCAGTTCGCCACCTCCGCCGCGAACAGTGGCTGCAAGCCCTTCGTATACGGGCCGGTACCGACCAGAACGAGACGTCGTACCCGCTCAGGGTGTTCGATCGCCATCAGCTGCGCCACGATCCCGCCGACCGAGTTGCCGACCAGGTCGACCGTGTCCAGCCCCAGCTCGTCCATGCTCGCGAGGACGGCGGTCATCAGGCCCTGCGGCGTCGCGAGGCCGTCCCACGAACCATTGCTCAGCGAGTAGAAGTCCGGCGCCACGCACCACCGGTCGAGCAGCAACTGCATCGTGGGCCGCCAGAACCACCAACACCCGAACCACGGATGGAGCAGCAGCAGAGGCTCGGCATCCGGGTCGCCGCCGGTGAAGACGTCGATCGAGGTCTCGCCGACGCCGACGATCGTCCGCAACGGGGCCGTCATGCCGGCACCTCCGCGCCGAGCAACGGAGCGAGCCGGTGCATCAGGTCCCACGGCAGGTCGTAGCTGCCCACGTGCTGCACGAGCACCTCGCTCACGCCGGTCGCCGCGACCGCGGCGAGCCGCTCGGCTATGACGTCCAGCGTCCCGAACAGGCAGAACGCCTCGGCGAAGCGCACCGCCGCCTCGTCGCTGACCCACGCATCGACCGCGGCGATCGCCTGCTCCCAGTCTTCGGCGTGGACGAGATCCGGGTAAACACCGGCGAACGGTGGGGACGGCGGCTCAAGGCGCACACCCTCGGCGGCCAGGGCGCCCGCGGCACCGCCGATGGCGAGCTGCGCGCACAGCGGCTTGAGCATCCGCGCGTCGTGGGTGACGTCGTCGGTGACGTGTGCGAACGCGGAGACGACGACAGGCACGTCGCTGATGGAGCGACCCGCCTCGCGGATTCCCTCCTGGACCGTCGCAACTGTTCGCCTCAGCAGGGATACCGACACGCCACTGAGCAGCACCACGCCGTCGGCGTTCGCGCCGGCGAACCGGAGGTTCTTCGGTCCGCTCGCGGCCATGTACAGCGGCGAGCCCGGACGCGGGTCCCGCAGTCGGCCGACGCCGCCGCCCAACTCGACGTCGTCCCCGGCAAGCAGTGCCCGGATCTCATCGAGCGCCGGAGCCAGGCGAGCACGTGGGGTCGGTGGGATCCCGAGCAGGCCGAGGCTGCTGTTGCCGGTGCCGAACCCGGTGCGCAGCCGACCCGATGACAGCTCGTCCACAGTGCGGATCGCCGATGCGGTCACCGACGGACGCCTCGTCTCGACGTTGGTCACCGCGACTCCGATACCGAGCGCGGTCGTCGCCTGCGCCGCTGCCGCAGCCACCACCCACACGTCACGCCACAGCAGCTGTGAGTCAGGGAACCACACGGCGTCGTAGCCGAGCCGTTCGGCTTCCGTGGCTGCCTCGGCCAGTTCTGCGGCTGTCGTGCACGGCGGCAGCCGCAGGCCGATGCGCACCCGGTTCCCTCCCTCCGAGGTCATGCGGTCCTCGACTGCAGCTTGTCAAGGATGACCGCTGCGATCAACACCGCCCCGGTGACGACGTTCTGCCAGAACGCCGATACACCGATCAGGCCGAGGCCGTTCTGGAGGACCGAGATGAGCAGCACGCCGACGACCGTTCCCGCCACACCGCCGATGCCACCGAAGAAGCTGGTGCCACCGAGCAGGACGGCCGCACCTGCCGTGAGCGCCATCGGGGCACCTGCAGTCGGCGAGGCGGAGGCCAGCCGGCTGGCGTCGATCAGCCCGGCGGTCGCGGCGAACAGGCCGACGAGCGCGTACACCGAGACCAGGACCGCGGTGACGTTGATACCCGCGAGTCGGGCGGCCTCGGGGTTACCGCCGACTGCGTACACGGCGCGGCCGTACGAGGTGAAGCGCAAGACGTAGCCGGAGATGATCAGGAAGATCACCGAGAGGATGATCGGGAACGGGATCGACCAGAGCTCACCGTTGCCAATGTAGTAGAGCAGTCCGTTCACCGGCTCGTTGATCGTGTGGGTCTGCCCGTTGGTGATCACACTGAGCAGACCACCGAAGAGTGAGGTGGTACCGAGCGTCACGACGAAGAAGTTCAGCCGGATCTTGCCGATCAGCAGGCCGTTGAGCGCACCGCCGAGGAACAGACCGCTGAGCATCGCGAAGATCACCGCGAGGAACGGTGAGAGACCGGCGTTCACGGTGCGGTACGCGACGTAGCCCGACGCGGCGAGGATGGCGCCGACGGAGAGGTCGAAGCCGGCGGTGAGGACGACGAACGTCAGGCCCAGTGACACCAGCATCAAGGAGCTGTTGCCGGCTAGTACGTTGAGGATGTTCCCCTTGGTCAGGAAGAACTGCTGCGTCGCCGTGAGGTAGACGCACATGATGACCAGGGCGATGAGCGCGCCGCTGAAGCCCTTGATCCGCCCGTAGGTGTTGCCGAGTGCGCCATGCAGAAGCGCGGGCCCGGACCGACCGGAATCGGGGCCGGGAGTGCCGATCTCCTCCATCGGTGCACCGGTGTCAGAGATCTTGGTGTACTCCTGCGACATGCTCTGCCACCTTCCATTCGTCTAGTTCCGTGCAGAGCTCCGAGGCGACCACGCGGCCCCGGAACATCATCAAGATCCGATCGCAGATACCGAGCAGCTCGCCGTTCTCCGACGAACTGATCACGACCGCTGTGCCCCGTGCAGCGAGCTCGCGGATCACCCGGTAGATCTCGGACTTGGCGCCGACGTCGACGCCGCGCGTGGGCTCGTCCAGCAGGAAGACCTTCGGCGGCCGCGCGAGCCAGCGACCCAGGGCAACCTTCTGCTGGTTGCCTCCGGAGAGCTTGCCGACCAACACGTTGGGGTCGGGCGGGCGGATCTGGACCTCGCGGATGACGCGCTCGGCGAGCGCCCGCTGGCTCTGGGCCCGGGTCGGCGCGACGGAGAGGCGGTTGTTCTCCACCATCGTCAGGTTGTGCAGGATGCTCCGACTCAGCACGAGGCCTTCGTTCTTGCGGTCGCTGGTGAGCATCGCGATGCCCGCGCCGATGGCCGAGCGGGGGTTGCGCTTGGTGAACGGCTTGCCGCCGATCTCGACGGTGCCGGTGGCGGCTTGGACGCCGAAGATCGCGCGGATCAGTTCGACGCGGCCCGAGCCGACGAGTCCCGCCAGGCCGACGACCTCACCCGGCTGGACGTCGAAGCAGACGTCGTGGACGACACCCTCGACGTTGAGGTCTTTGACCCGCAGCGCCGATTTCGCGACCGGGGAGGGTTCGGAGACGGTGACGACCTCGCGGTGGAAGTAGTCGTTCAGCGGGCGGCCCACCATCATCCGGGTGATGGTGGTCTCGTCCGCCTCGCCGATCGGGACCGTGTCGACGAGCCGGCCGTCGCGGATCACGGTGACGCGATCGGCGACCGGCTGAATGTCCTGTAGACGCTGCGAGATGAACGCGACGGCGATGCCGCGTTCCTTCATCCGTCCGATGATCTTGAACAGTGAGTCGACCCGCTCGGCCGTCAGCGAACTCGTCGGCTCGTCGAAGATGACGACGCGGGCATCGACGGCGAGCGCACGGGCGATCGCGACGATCTGGCGGTCGTCCGGGCCGAGTGTGCTAACGAGCCGGCGAGGGTCGATCGGTGACTCGAGTTCCTCGAGCACCTCGGCGGCGTGCCGGTGCACCCTCCGCCAGTCGATCGCGCCCCGCCGCCAGGGCAGGCGACCGAGGGCGATGTTCTCGCCGACGGTGACGCTTCGGACGACGGGCACCTCTTGGGCGACCATCGTCACGCCTGCCCTGGTGGCATGCAGCGGGTTGGCGAACTTCGTGCGTTCGCCGTGCAGGTAGACCTCCCCCTCGGTCGGCTCGAGCTCGCCGTACGCCACCTTCATGAGCGTCGACTTGCCCGAGCCGTTCTCACCGAGCAGGGCGTGCGCCTCCCCGGG
>JAODNL010000524.1 GCA_025465405.1 Pseudonocardiales bacterium
AGCCGGCTGCGGCCCCGGCGCCGCAGCCGGTCGGCGCCCAGGTGTCGAACAGCAGCGCTCCGGATCGCCCGGCCGACGAGGACGAGGACGAGGTAGCCGGCACCTACGTGACGCCACTCGTGCGCAAGCTCGCCAGCGAGCACGGCGTCGACCTGGCCAGCATCCGTGGCACCGGCGTGGGGGGCCGGATCCGCAAGTCCGACGTGCTCGCCGCCGCGGGCAACAACGGCCAGGCCGCCCAGTCCGCGGCCGCGCAGGTGCAGGCACCGGTCTCGACGCCCGCACCCGCATCAGCACCCGCCCCGGCGTCAGCACCCGCCCCGGCACCGGCCCATGCCCCGGCGCCGGCGGCCGCTCCGGCCCCAGCTGCGGCACCGTCCGTCGCGGCCGCCCAACGTGGCCGGGTCGAGCCGATGTCGCGCATGCGTCAGGTCATCGCCGCACGGATGGTCGAGTCGCTGCAGGTGGCCGCACAGCTCACGACCGTCGTCGAGGTGGACGTCACGAAGATCGCCCGGCTCCGCGAGCAGGCCAAGCCCGACTTCGAGGCCCGCGAAGGCGTCAAGCTGACCTTCCTGCCGTTCTTCGCGGTCGCCGCGATCGAGGCGCTCAAGGCGCACCCGGTGGTGAACGCTTCGATCAACGTCGAGGCGAAGACGATCACCTACCACGACGCCGAGCACCTCGGCATCGCCGTCGACACCGAACGCGGCTTGGCGGTCCCGGTCATCCATGACGCGGGCGACCTCAACCTCGGTGGCCTGGCCCGCAAGATCGCCGATCTTGCCGAGCGCACGCGCGCCAACAAGGTGAGCCCGGACGAGCTGGGCGGCGGCACGTTCACGATCACCAACACCGGCAGCCGTGGCGCCCTGTTCGACACGCCGATCATCAACCAGCCGCAGGTCGCGATCCTCGGAACCGGCGCCGTGGTCAAGCGGCCGGTGGTGGTCTCCGACCAGAACCTCGGCGAGACGATCGCGATCCGCTCGATGATCTACCTCGCCCTGTCCTACGACCACCGAATCGTCGACGGCGCCGACGCCGCGCGGTTCCTCGGCACGATCAAAGAGCGCCTCGAAGCGGGGGCGTTCGAGCGAGCACTGGGACTGAGCTGACGGCGTGCGCATCGTGCTGGCGGGAGCCTCGGGCCTGATCGGTTCAGCGCTCGCCGGCTCACTCCGCACGGACGGACATGCCGTCACAAGCCTCGTGCGACGCGAGCCCGCAAGCGGGAGCGAGGTTCGCTGGCAGCCCGAGCGTGGCAAGTTGGACCGCGCGGCGATCGCCGACTCGGACGCCGTGGTCTGCCTGTCCGGGGCGGGCATCGCCAGCCGTTGGTGGACCGCGTCCTACAAGGCGACGCTGCTCAGCAGCCGAATCGACAGCGTCGGCACGCTCGCGCGCACAATGGCCGACCTGCCCTCCGGGCCGCGGGTCCTGCTCGCTGCCTCCGCGGTCGGGTACTACGGCGATACCGGCGAGCACGAAGTCGACGAGTCCGCCCCCCGTGGCTCGGACTTCGTATCCGGGCTGTGCACTGAGTGGGAGGCGGCGGCCGCACCCGCGCAGAGTGCGGGCATCCGGGTCGCGCACCTACGCTCCGGCATCGTTCTCTCGCCACGCGGCGGAATGCTCTCACGGCTCAAGCCACTCGCGCTCGTCGGGCTCGCGGGCCGGATGGGAAGTGGTCGGCAATTCATTCCGTGGATCTCATTGGCCGATGAGGTCGCCGCGATCCGGTTCGTGCTCGACAACGACCTCGCCGGTCCGGTCAACCTCACGGCACCCGCGCCGGCCCGCAACGTTGAGCTGATGACCATCCTGGCCCGCCTGCTGCACCGCCCCGCCGTGATCCCGGCACCGGCCTTCGCGCTGCGTATCGTCCTGGGCGAACTCGCCCAGAGCATCCTGACCGGGCAGCGCGCCGTGCCGGCCAAGCTCGTCGCCGCTCGGTTCACGCATCGGCACGCCGACCTGGAGTCCGCGCTCCGGTGGGCGCTCAGCCGTTGATCACCGCGTGACGCCGGAGATCAGGTACCCGGACCCCTTCCTCACCAGCACGATGCGCAACGCCGTGGGACCGGAGCCGGGCGCACGCCCCTTCGCCACGCCGTTGCACACGAGCACCGACGGGGACAGTGCCGCCCGCACCGACACCTCGTAGGTATCGCGCCGGCCGGCGATCACGCTCACCGTGCCGTACGTCGTGTGCACACCCTCGAGCGCGCAGCCGGCGGGCACCAGCTTGGCCAACAGGGCGGTGTCCTGCTGGAGCAGCGAACCGGGTTCGTAGACGCCGCCGAGCAGCAGTGGCGCCCGCCGGGCGAATGCCGCCTCGCGCAATTGATCGAGTTGGGTCAGCGTGCTGGCCGCCTCGGTCGACGTCGGCACGCCGCTGGATGTGACCCTGCTGGTCGGCCCTTCCGACCTCGTGCCCAACGCGCCGCCGGACGGCGAGGACGGCGTGCTCGAATCGAGCGGTCGGCCGCGAGAGCCGCTGGCGCCGGTCGTGGCGTCCACCGGCGACGCGACGACGCGCGGCCCGCGCAAGGCTGGATGGTCCAGCCGTGTCCAGGCGATTCCCGCTCCGGCCGCGAGCGCCAGCCCGGACAGCGCCACGACCACGCGGCGCGCACCGAAGCGCTCCCGGGCCGTCGGCGTGCGGCGGCGCCTACCCGGGGTCGGTCGCGGGCGGGGTCGTAGGGCGTGGGTGTACAGGTCCGCGCCGCCAACACCGGCTAAACCTGTCGTCGAAGGTTCGACGCGGGGCCGCCCGGCCGTCAGCTCGACAGGGAGGGGCTCACCGGCGTGGCGCAGGTCGAGCGCGAAGTCGGCCGCTGTCCCGCGCCGGCCCGGCTCGCGCGACAGCGCCCGGCCGACGACGTCGCGGATCTCGTCGGGCATGCGTGCCGCGGTGAGCCGGGACTCGACTGCGCCGAGGTCTCCGGCCAGCGCGGCCGCCATTGTCTGTTCGGGTGAGGCTCCTGACCAGGCCGGAGCGCCGGTCAAGGCGTGCAAGGCCACCGCGCCGAGCATGAAGACGTCGCTTTGCGGGCCAGGCACGCTCCCGGCCGCGACGGCCGGGTCGAGGTAGGCCGGCGTGCTGTGCGCCGGATCGGGGTCGCCGAGCAGCCGCGCCACGCCGAGGTCGGCGAGCAGCGGCAGCCCAGCCTCGGTGAACAGAATGTTGGCCGCACTCACATCGCCATGTACGACCCCGGCGGCGTGGGCGTACGCCAGCGCCGCGCCGATCGGGGCGATCGCGGTGATCACCTCGCCCGGCGTCAGCCGGCCACGCGCTGTGATGAGGTCGGCGAGCGAGCCGGCCGCCGCGAGATCGAGCACCAGCACGATCGCGTCGCCCGTGGCCACCAGCTCGTGCAACCGGATCAGGTGTGGGTGATCGAGCGTGGCCAGCAGTGCCGCCTCGGACCGAGCCGCCCGGATCAGCTGCGCGTCGTGCAGGGCGATGCGCTTGAGCGCAACCGGCTCGCCGGCGACCGTGCGGCCCCGCCACACCTCGCCGAACGCACCCCGACCGAGCAGCCCCTCGACGCGGTAACCCGCGAGCTTCCACGGCGCTTCCATGGGCCAGCAGCCTAGGCGGACCGGGCGAATCGACCGGACTTGTCCACAGCGCGGCCCGCGCGCCACGCGGCGCTCTGACGCGCGGGGGCGACCCGGTACAGCAGCTTGTAGTCGGGTGGGCGAGCCGACGCCGGCTGGCTCGAAGCTCTCTTCGCCGTCTCGGTTATTCGGCGCCCGCGGCCAGCTTCGACGGCCACCAGATCGCGCGGCCGATTTCGTAGCTGAGCGCGGGGACCAGCACCGACCGCACCAAGATTGTGTCCAGCAGCACGCCGAATGCAACCGCGAAGCCGATCTCGGCCAATCCGACGAGAGGCAGGATGCCGAGCACGACGAACGTCGCGGCAAGGACCACACCCGCCGAGGTGATCACGCCGCCGGTGACCGACAGGCCACGCAGGATGCCGATGCGGGTCCCGTGCTTGAGCGCCTCCTCCCGCACACGGGTCATCAGGAAGATGTTGTAGTCGATCCCGAGCGCGACCAAGAAGACGAACGCGAACAGCGGGAACCCAGGATCGGCGTTCGCGAAGTGGAACACGTGGTTGAACACCAGCGCGGACACGCCGAGCGTCGCAGTGAAAGACAGCACGACCGTGACGATCAGAAGCAACGGCGCGATTATGGCGCGCAGCAGCAGCGCCAGCACGATAAGGATCACCACGAGCACGATCGGGATGATCAGATTGCGGTCGTGACGCGATGCCTGCTGGGTGTCGTAGTTGATCGCTGTCTGGCCGCCGACCTTGGCATCGGAACCATCGATACCGTGCACGGCCGATCGGATCGCCTGAATCGTGTGCGACGCCGCCGGGGTGTCGTAGCGGTAGGCGATGTCCGCGTTGATCAGGACCCGCCCGTCGACCGGTTGCAGCTGAACCTGCGGCGGCGGGCAGCCGGTCAGTAGCGGAGGCGTGGCCCCGCTCTTCAGCAACGCCGCGACCTTCGCGTAGTCGATCCCGACGCACACCGAGCCGGGGCCGGGCGCCACACCAGGCACCTTCTGCACGGCATCGATGACCGCGTTGACCTTCGCCGCGTTGGCCGTGATCACGGCCGGTGCACCCGCGCCCTGGCTGAAGTTCTGGTCGAAGATCTTCTGGCCGACAAGCGCCTCCGGTTTGTTCGTGAAGCTCTGCGTGATGGTGAGGCCGCCGGTGCGCAGCCCGGAGATCGCGATAGCACAGATGACGAGCGCAGCCGCGGTGAGAATCCAGCTGCGCCTGGCGTTGCGGCCGAGCGAGCCGGCGAACCGACCCCACCACCCGTGAGTCGCGATGTCCGCGACGTGGTCGGTCCGCGGAGTCTGCGGCCAGAACGGCCAGCGGCCTTGCAGCGCACGGTACTTGCGGAAGTTCTTCGCAAGTAGCACCCATCCGACCGGATTCGTCCACGCCCAGAACCGGCCGATGAACAGCAGGTACGCGGGCAGAAAGGTCAGCATCGCGACCACGGTGCACGCGATTCCGATTGCGCACACCGGGCCGAGACTGCGGTCGGAGTTCAGCTCGCCGAGGGTCAGGCACAGCAGGCCGACGATCACGGTGGCCGCGGATGCGGCGATCGGCGGCGCCGCACCGCGCCACGCCCGGATCATCGCGTCGACCGCGCGGTCGTAGTTGTGCAGCTCTTCGCGGTAGCGACTGATCAGCAGCAGCGCGTAGTCGGTGCCGG
>JAODNL010000532.1 GCA_025465405.1 Pseudonocardiales bacterium
ATGCCCAATAGCCCGAAGGTCGCGTCTCGGATCCATCTGTAGCGGTAGACGTAGATGCTCGAGCCGCCGATCGTCTCGTGCAACGACGACGATGCCGCGGAGCACATATCACCAGACGGCCCGAACGTCAGGCCCTTCAGAGTGAGCGCACTGCGCTGCAAATGGCTGCGCCACGGGTGATCCGGGAAGTCGCCGCGACCGAGCCAGTGCTGCCAATGGTGCGCGGTCCACACCAGCCGCTCGTACGCGTCGTCGTAAGTCAGCGGCGGGGGATTGCGGCCCCAGGTCAGCGCGACGTAGCGGGTGTCGCCTTCCTTGAGCAGCGTGCGGGCAGTCGCCCGGCCGCCCTCGAAACCGAGGCGAAGGTCCGTCGTCAGCGTGAGCGTCTGCTCCATCCCGTCGGATCGAGCCTCGGCCTGGTGATAGACCTGGTCGGTGTAGGCCCAGCGCACCATCGCGCGCCCGTAGTCGGCCACCGGCTCGCACTCGACGACCGTCTGGACCTCGCCCTTGACGCAGCGGATCGTACGCAGCAGCAGGTGTTCGGCCTCGTAGTCGGTGGGCGTGCGTCGCTGAGTACGCGACAGCTCGTTCTCGTGCCGCCACGGTCCGATGATCAGCGCGTCCCGCACGATGATCCAGCCGGTGTCCGTCCCCCAGCTCGTCTCCAGGACCATCGTGCCGGGCAGGTAGCGCCGCGCCGCCGGGACTGACACATCCGACGGTGACACCCGAAAGCTGCCGGCGTGCCGGCCGAGGATTGCACCGAAGATGCTCGGGGAGTCCATGCGGGGCAGGCACATCCATTCGATGGAGCCGCCCGGTGCGACGAGCGCCGTGGTCTCTCCGTCGGACAGGAAGCCGTACTCGCCGATGGGCACGACGTGCGGCTTCGGGCTCGCCGGCGGTGCCTGCGCCGCGGTCGCCGACTCAGCTTCCATCACCGCAGGATGCGCGCCATCGGCGCCGAGCTCAACTCGTCCGGCGCGTCGGCGAGAACACGACGCCGCGCGAGCACGTGCGCGACGGCGCGTTGCATCCATACGCAGAGCCCGAGCAGCACGACGGCAGCGATTGCGTCGAGCCAGAAATGGTTGGCCGTCGCGACCACGACGAAGACCGTGAGTACCGGGTGCGCGACGGCGATCCAGCGCCAGGGGCTGTCGCTTATCCGGACGACTGCCCAGCCGATGAGAACTGCCCAGCCGACGTGCACGGACGGCATTGCCGACAGCTGGTCCGGTGCGAGCCCAAGGCTGTACACGGACTGGCCGTACTGCTCGGCGGTGTCGACGAAGCCCGGCAGCAACCGCGGCGGCGCAACCGGGATCAGTTGCACGAGCAGGCAGACCAGCGTCAGGAGCACCAGCGACATGCGCACCCGGGCGTACTGCTCACGGTGCCGCAGGAACAGCCACAGCAGAAACGCGAACAGCACACCGAAGTGCATCGACGCGTAATAGAGGTTGGCCGCCTGGACGAGCAGCGGGTGATCGCCGACCAGTCGCTGCGTACTCGCCTCGGACGGGAGGTGCCAGTCGTGCTCCACTCGCACGATCCAGCGCGCCCGCGCGAAGGCTCCGGAGGTGCCGAGCACCGACAGCGATCCCGCGAGCTGCCACAGCGCGTAGAGCCCCGCGATCACGCCGGCCTCGCGGGCAAACGGAAGCACCGCACGCGCCCGCGGCGTCGAGTTCACGTACAGGCCGGCCGCGAGGACGAGCAGGCCGCCGGCGAGCGCGGCGGCCTGCTGCCAGCTCAGCGCGATGTTGTGCACGCGACCACTATGCACTGGATGGACCGGGCGAAATTCGTCCGGCGTTGTCAGAGTTGAGACCTAGGTTGATCGTCGTCGGGTAGCCATGCGGACGGGAGCGGGATGACACGGCGCAGTTGGGGACTGTTCGCGGCGATGTGCGTCATCTGGGGCATCCCGTACCTGTTGATCCGGGTGGCCGTCCGCGACGTGTCGCCCGGCACGCTGGTGTTCGCGCGCACGGCGATCGGCGGTCTGATCCTGCTGCCGCTGGCCCTGACGCGCGGTGGCTTCGGCCCGGTCCTGCGGCGCTGGCGTCCGCTCGTCGCATTCACCGTGATCGAGCTCGCCGTGCCGTGGCTGCTGCTCGGCAGTGCGGAGAAGCAGCTGTCCAGCTCGCTGTCCGGATTGCTCGTCGCGGCCGTACCGCTGATCGGAGTGCTCGTTGCCCGAGTCAGTGGATCGGACGACCACGTCGATCTGAGCCGCGGCGCCGGGCTCCTGCTGGGCTTGGTCGGCGTCGCCATGCTGGTGGGACTCGACATCGGCTCAATCCACGTCGCGTCATTGTTCGAGATGCTCGCCGTCGTGATCGGGTATGCGATCGCGCCCGTGGTGATGGCACGCCGGCTGGCCGACCTGCCCAGCATTCCTGTCGTATCGGCCTCGCTGCTGCTGTGCGCGATCGGCTACCTGCCGTACGCGGCGTTCAATCCACCGACCCATCTGTCCGGGCACGCGATCGCGTCGATCGGCGTGCTCGGCGTCGTCTGCACCGCGGTGGCGTTCGTCGTGTTCTTCGCGTTGATCAACGACATCGGCCCGGCACGAGCCACCGTGATCACCTACGTCAACCCCGCGGTGGCGGTGCTGTTCGGCATCGTGTTGCTGGGTGAACCCTTCACCCTCGGCATGGGTGTGGGCTTCCCGTTGATCCTGGCCGGTTCGGTGCTTGCGGCACGTCGTTCCACAGTGCGCGAAGCCGCGGTTGCCGAACCGGTCGCCGTAGCCGTGCGCGATGTAGCCGTGCGCGACGCGGCTCAGTCGATGCGGACGACACCGCCGGCTGTGTCGAACACGGCGGCCACAACCCCGGTGTCGTCGTCGGACGGCTCGAGCCAGTCGACCTCGATCCCGTCCAGTGGCTGGAGCGCCGAGGTGCCCAGGTAGGCGTCCACCCGGGATTGGTCACCGGCGATCTCGAGCTGGGTCAATGTCAGCACCGAAGCGCCCGCGGCCGGGTGGTGCTGGTCGTCGGTGAGCCAGTGCACGAAGAACGGCAACTGAGGGTCGGCCGCCACCTCGTTGAGGCCGATCTGCTTCCAGCGCAGGTCGAATCCGTCTGGTCGGCGGCGGTGGCCGTCGGCGGCCGGACGGGCCAGCCGGGCCTCGATCGTCGCGATATCGGCCACGCGGATCGCCCAGCCCAGCCAGCCGCCACCGGCCTCTGAGCGGGCGCGCACCGCGCGGCCGAACGGAGCACGGTCAGCGGCGGGATGGTCCAGAGCCTCGACGACCTCGAGATAGCAGCCATTGGCCAGCGGAAGTATGAAGTTCCGGGTGCCGAACGACGGGTGCAATCCGCCATCGGTGAAGCCGGCGCCCAGCCGCGCGCCGAGTCGCTGCACACACCCGGCCAGACCCTCCGGTCCTGCCGCGTAGCTGAGATGGTCGAGTCGCATCCGGCCATGGTGAACCACGCCGCGATCGTGGCTGCAGCCGGGGCGGTCACGGTAACGCCGCCATCGGGTGCTACAACCCGGGCCGCCGCAGTCACCGCCCGATCAGGGTGCGCAGGTGTGGCCACGCGTTCGCGAAACCGAGATGCAGCGGGAGCGTGTCGACGTCGGCGATCGACCACCATCGAATCTCGATGCTCTCCGCATTCGCCGCGTGCGGTGCGAGCTCGGCCACCGCCTGGGCCACGACCGTCGTGTAGGACCACCCGCCGTGATCGTCTACCCATTCGCCGAACGGGCGAACGGTGCCGGGATCGAGTGCCGTCTCCTCGGCCGCCTCGCGCAGCGCCGCCGTGACGACATCCTCATGACTGTCTCGCGCGCCGCCGGGCACCGCCCAGGTTCCGCCTTCGTGCGTCCAGGGCGCGCGGTGCTGGAGCACGACCCGCGACCCGTCGGTGATGAGCAGGCCAGCGGCTCCGTACCGGCCCCAATGCCGGTGACCGAGGCTGCACTCGACCCAGCCGTTGCCGTCCCCGCTCACCTGTGGTTCATACCGCATCGGGACGGGATGTCGACGTCGGCCCGCCAGGTCGCCTCTCGGCGGAAGGCCGCTCGTGGCGGCAGATGTGGGACCGGGGGCCATGGATCGGGCCGACGCCGTACACCACGGTACCTGCTGCTCGCGCGTCTCGCGGTCCTCGCCTGAGGCCGGCCGTATCGTGGTGCGGGTGAGTCGAGACGAGAGGTCCGTGGCCGATGGCTGACCAGCGCGCCCGGCCACACCGACCGGCTTTGCATTCCGACCTGACCGCGATCATCGACGCGGCCGGCGGCACCCAACCGGGGTCGCGTGCGGAGCTTGCCGCTGCCACGGCGGCGGCCCTGGTCCATGCCGGACGTCGCGACTGCGACGACGACCGGTTCGTCGCTCTCGCCGATCGGGTCGGCCTCGACACCCTGGCCGACCTGTGGCGCGATGCCGAACCGGTCAGCCTCGCGGGCGCGCTCTGGGCGCTGTACCTGCTTCGTCAGTGGTGCCACACCAACCCCGACGAGGTCGCTCGCCTGTGGCGTGCCGGACAACCAATGTCTGCGGCGGATGCCGTCGTCGCCGGTGTTCCGGACTACGCCGATGTCGACGCGGTCCGGCGCGTGGCCGACTCGGTTCTGGGCGGGGCATATCGGGGCGATTTCGCCGTCGCCCTCGAACGGGCCGCCGCCCTGTTTCGCGTGCTAGCGACCGGCCGCCGGGAGCTCGCCGGCGCGGACGAGTACGGCGGGTCCGAACTCGAACGGGCGCAGCGCAACGAGCGGGTCGCGGCCGATCTGGCCACGGCGGCGAACCGGTGGCGAGCGGGCAGACTGCACTAGGCGCCGCTACCACACCGGTCCGACGAGTACTGCTTTCCCGGTCCACAACGAGTGCCATCGTCCACAGATCGCGCCGTGGCCTGCCGCGACGTCGGCGCGTTGGCCAAGCTCGCGGCATGACGAGACACAACCTGGCCGCTCGCGAGATCGACGTGCCCACGCTGCGGATCAAAGGCCCGGGCGATCTCCTGCAGGCGGTGCCCTACCTGCTCGGCTTCCATCCGCAGGCGAGCCTCGTCATCGTCGGGCTGCACGCGTCGCGGCTGGTGGTGACCGTCCGTCTCGATCTGGTCGATCTGGCCACGCCGCACCTGCTCGGCGGCGCGATCGAGGCGATGCACCGCGGCGGGGCGAGCGAGCTGGTCGCCGCGCTCTACGACGACGCCGTCGGGCCGGGCGTCCGCCGGCCAGTGCGGTCGCACGAAGCGGTCGACTCGGTCCATGTCGAGGCGGCGCGGGTCGGGTGCACCGTGCTCGACGTCCTGCGAGTGAGCGGTGGGCGTTGGTGGTCGTTCGGCTGTGCGGTGCCCGAATGTTGCCCGCCGGAGGGTCGGGCGCTTCCATCAGCGAGCTCGGTGGCGGCGGCGGCCACCTACGCGGGCATGGTGGCCCTGCCGGATCGTGCGGCGCTCAACGCGATTCTGGAGCCCCGATCTGACGCCGACCGCGAGTGGGTGGTCGCCGCGATCGGGCGCAACGAGCGTGCGGGCGTGCAGGCCGTCTTGGACGGGCTCGGTGGACGGCACCAGCGATCGGTCAAGCGGGCGCTGTTCGCGGCGGCTCGCGGCGCGGACGCGTGCGACGCGACCGGTGAGCAGCTCCTGGTGGTGGATGAGGACGTGGCTCGCTTCGGCGTGGCGCTGCGCGAGATCCCGATCCGCGACGCCGTCTGGATGGCCGCCGAGGACGGCCGGTTCGACGGCCGGGCGCTGTGGGCGGACCTTGCACGTCGCCTGCCGACCCCCTACGACGCGCCGCCGCTGTTCCTGTTCGGCTGGTGCGCGTGGCGTTCGGGCAACGGGGCGCTCGCCGGCATCGCGGCCGAGCGGGCGGTCAGCAGCGACCCTGGCTACAGCGCCGCAGACCTGCTCCTGGCCGCGCTGTCGCGGGGGCTGGATCCGCGCCGGCTGCCCCGGCTGCGCCTGCCGCGGACGGCGTGACGTGGTCGGCGAGTCAGAGAGAGATCGCGTGCGGCGGCACCGGACTGGGCAGCTCCGAGGCCCCCGTGAGCGCATCGTCAACCGCGGCGGCACAGGCTCGACCTTCGGCAATTGCCCACACGACCAGCGACGCGCCGCGACTGGCATCGCCGCACGCGTACACGTCCTCGGCACTGGTGCGCCATCCGGCGTCGACCACGGCAGTGCCCCGTGCCGGGTCGCGCTGAACGCCCAGCGCGTCCAGAAGCTCGGGTACGTCGGTGCCGACGAATCCGGCGGCCATCAGCACCAGCTCGGCTGGCAGTTCGGTGCGCGATCCGGCCACCGGCCGGAACTCACGCCGACCGTCGACCCGCACGATCTCGACCTCTTCGACCACTACTGCGCGCACCGCGCCGGTCTCGTCGCCGACGAACTCCACCACTTCCCGAGCCCACGCCTCATGAACGCCCTCATCATGAGCCGGCGAGATTCCACGGCTGCTCGGGGCGGAGGGCCACACCGGGTTCACCAGGCCGGAGCGAGCGGCCGGCCGCGGATTGTGGTCAAGCACTGTCACCGATGTCGCGCCCTGACGATTTGCCGTGCCCAGGCAGTCAGCGGCGGTGTCCCCGCCACCGATGATGATCACATGCTTGCCGGCCGCATCGATCTCGGGCGTCCCGATGTCGCCGGCCTGGACGCGATTGCCCTGAGGCAGGTAGGTCATGGCCTGATGCACGCCGCGCAGCTCGCGACCCGGGTACATCAGCTCGCGTGGCGCCAGAGCTCCTACTGCGAGCACAATCGCGTCGAACTGGTCCCGCAGGCCTACCGCGTCGGCGGGCCTGATGTTCGCGTTGACCCGTATCACCGTGCCTTCCGCGGTCATCTGGGCGAGCCGGCGGTCGATGATGTCCTTGGGCATCTTGAAGTCGGGGATCCCGTACCGCAACAGCCCACCGACCCGGTCGTCACGCTCGAACACGACCACGTCATGGCCGGCGCGGGTGAGTTGCTGGGCCGCGGCGAGCCCGGCCGGCCCGGACCCGATCACGGCCACCGATTTGCCGGTGCGCTCACTCGGAGGCTGCGGCCCGAGCTGTCCGTCGTCGAAAGCGCGTTCGACGATGCTGATCTCGACCTGCTTGATCGTGACCGGGTCGGTGTTCAGGGCCAGCACGCAGGCGGCCTCGCACGGCGCCGGGCAGATCCAGCCGGTGAACTCCGGGAAGTTGTTGGTCGCATGCAGGCGCTCGCTGGCGCTGGCGTAATCCTCGCGGGCAACGTATTCGTTCCACTCGGGGATGAGATTTCCGAGCGGGCAGCCGCTGTGACAGAACGCCACGCCGCAGTCCATACAGCGCGAGGCCTGCTGGGCGACCACTTCACCGGACGCGCGCAGATAGATGGGCTGCCAGTCGCGCACTCGCTCGGCCGCCGGGCGCTTGGGCGTGTCCACGCGGGCGTGCTTGAGGAATCCCTGCGGGTCGTGAACCACCGGCTGGCCCTTCGATCATGGAGACGGTCGATAGGTCGTTGCGGCCTGCGGGCGCGTGTCGCGTCGGCGGGCGGGGCGAGGCATCGGTGGCTCGCAGTCGTGGCGATTCTACCCAGATCGGCGCGATCGTTTCCGCGGGCCGCGCTTCAGACGGTGACCGGTCCGGCCACCGGACCACGATGGCGTTCCGTAACGCCGGAAAGCCGGCAGCAACGTCCTGGTGCCGCTGCCGGCGTTCCCGTGCGAGGAGCCGTACGGTCAGTCGGTGCCGTGCCGTGGCACGACCGTGGGATGCGCGCGACGGTGAAGTCGGGCGCCGACTCCTTCCCTTCCTGTGCAACAGAAGTCGACGACGTCACCCGTGCCGCGCACCGCACCCCGGTGGCCCGTGTGCACCTCTTCGATGTCGCCGGACAGTTCACCGGCGGCCAAGGCATCGGCATCGAGGCGCAGAACGAACGACACGCGCATGAGAGGACAGTAAGTGTGGTGCGTGTCAATACCGTGTCATTGCGCGCCGGATGCGCACCTCCGGATGCTCGTGGCAGCGGACGCCGCGGTAGGGGTTGTCCCTCAGGGGTTGCCGCTCAGCAACCGTTGCAGTCGGCTGACGCGCTCCGACACAGGAACTTCGAGCGACGCAGCGGCGGCTTGGGCGCGTTCGAGCACGGCGAGCGCCCGGCCGCGCCGGCCATCCGCGGCGAGCAACCGCGCCGCGCGCAGGTAGCGCTCCTCCTCGTACGGATCCGCCTCCACCGCGCGTTCCAGCCAGCGGACCGCCTCATCGACGTCGTGCGTGGACTCGGCAAGGTCGGCCTGGATATCGAGCAGGTCGAGGTACTGCCGAAGCAGCCGTTCGCGGTGCGCGGCGGTCCAGTCGCTGTACCGGTCCGCCGGCAACAATTCACCGGTGTAGCCGGCCACGGCGGCACGCGCCCCTCGGGCCCGCTCCCGGTGGGTGACCGAGCGGTTGGTCAGCACGGAGGTGGCTGCGGTCGCGAACTGCCCGGCGTCGGTGCTCACGGCGGTGCCCAGCGTGATCGCGTTGCCACGCCGAACGAGCACGTCAGGTCCCGCCGCCCGCCGCACGCGCGCCATCACGGTGCGCAGCCGGTCGCGTCCGACTCCGGGATCGACCTCGGGCCAGATCACCTCGATGAGCTCGTCGGCCGGGACCGCACCCTGCACGGCGACGATCTTGATCGCGGTCGCTACGACCCCGTGCGGTATCGGCACGTCCTGGCCGTCGCGGGTCACCTGGAACCCGCCCAGCAGGGTGACATGAACGCCGGGTCGGCCGTCGGCGAGCCGGGGCTGCCCGGCGTGTCCGGCGTGTCCGGCCGCGCTGGTGGCTTCCCGGCGTCCGTCGGCCGACGTCGCGACGCCCGTGACCAGGTCGGCGGGCTCGGTCGGCGCTCTGGGGGACAGAGCCTGCACACCGGCAGTGCGCAGCGCGTCCCGGATCCGAACCTCCGGCGTCGGCCACCGCCCGCCGGCGGTCACGGCCCGTCTGAGCAGATCGCGCACGCCCTGCGCCCGCTCAGACTCGGCGACCTCGTCGTCCGGTTCGGCGAGCAGCCCGAGCGGGGAGGACACGAGATTGTCGTCCCGGTCGAAGTTGGCCACGGCGCCGGACACGAGCGCGGTGAGTCGATCGCCGAGCGGAAGCAACTCCGGTGCCTGACCTGCCATCACGTTGCGCAGCCAGCCCTCGAAACCACAGCGGGACAGGTCCAGGATCCGGGCCGGCAAGGCACTCCTGGACTGTTCGGAGGTTTGCGTGAGGTGATCGAACTGCAGCGCGTCGAGGATCTGTACGTACGGGGGTCGGCCCGGTATCGCCACATAGACGCCCTCGTTCAACAGCAGGCCCAGCACGGCCCTTGCCAGCACGCTCCCGGCCACCGAGTTCTCGTCGTCGAGGACGACGGTCGACAGGTAGTACACATTCGAGTCGTCCGGGTACTTGCGATCGGCAGCGTCGATGTGCACGGCCACCCGGTCGAGCACCGCCGCGAGCTCGTCATCGTCTGCGAGCAGGCGCCGGTTGCGCTCGGTGATGCGGACGTAGAAGCCGTAACCGCGCAGAATGCCGGCGCGGTCGCGAGCCACCATGCCGCATGTGTCGGGATCGGTCAGCAGTGGTCCGAGCCGCCGGGGTTCACGCTCGACGGCCGGCAAGCCGACTGCCGGCGGCGGGAACGTCTGGAGCAACATGAGCATGTCCGGGATGTCACCCGGACCAGCCGCCGTCACGTCGCACTCGGGGTCGTCTTCGTACAGCGTGCCAAGACC
>JAODNL010000658.1 GCA_025465405.1 Pseudonocardiales bacterium
GTCAGGCATGGCGGAACCTCGGGTCGAGCACGCCGTACAAGATGTCGGCGAGCAGGTTGAACAGGATCACGATCGTCGCGGTGACGAGCAGCCAGGCCAGCATCACGTTGAAGTCGATGTTCTGGACCGCGGTCAGGAACAGGTTCCCCATGCCGTGCCACTGGAACACCTTCTCGGTGACGATCGCACCTGCCAGCAGCGCGGCGATGTCCAGTGCGGTGACCGTGGTCAGCGGGATCAGTGCCGTGCGCAACGCGTGCCGGATCAGGACCTGCCGAGGCTTGAGCCCCTTCGAGCGCGCCAGGCGGACATAGTCGCTGTTGAGCACCTCGAGCATCGAGGCCCGGGTGAATCGGGTCCAGCCCGCGTACCCGGCCAGGCTGAGCACGATCACCGGGAGGACCATGTGCCCGAAGTAGTCGGCGAAGCGGCTCCCGAACGAGTTGTTCGAGAGGAAGACCGACTTCTCGCCGATCGTCGCGAACGTCTGGTGGCCGGAGACGTGCTTGTTGTACCAGATGCCGGCCTGCTTGAGCAGGATCGCGAACCAGAACACCGGCATCGACAGGAACAGGAAGCCGAGGAACGTGACGCTGTAGTCCCCGATGCTGTACTGCTTCACCGCGCTGTAGATACCCGTGCCAACCGCCAGGATCAGCGAGATGATCACTGACACGATCACCAGGCGCGCGGTCACTCCGAGCGAGCTGAAGAGCTCATGCCCGATGTTGTCAGCTGGATGAATGGCCTGCCCGAAGTTGCCGTGCAGCACGCCGGTGATCCAGTGCCAGTACTGCGAAGGCCACGATCGGTCGAGACCCAGCCGGTGCCGCTCGAGGTCGATCGTGTGCTGCGCCACGGGGGGGTTTCGTCCGAGAAGGTAGTTCATCGGGTTGCCCGACAACTTGACCAGGACGAACGTCAGGATGGTCGATCCGATGAGGACTGGGATCGAAACCAGTATCCGCCGGATCACGAACGCGAACATTTACTTGTTGACCTCCAAGGCCGGAGTGTGCCCCGGAAGCAGGGTAGCTCCCGGGGCACACCACGCCGCATTCAGCTGTCGCGCTGGCCGCTACGACCAGCCCGGTTGACGCATCAGGACGAGCGGATGCCCCAGCTCTGAATGTTGTACGGCGGGCCGACGCTGGTGGCGTTGTCCCGAATGTTCGCAATGTTCGAGTACGTCGCGATGAAGGTCGGCTTCTGGAACAGCGGAAGGTTGTACGCGTCAGCGGTGAGCAGCACGTCGGCCTTGTTCACCTCGTCCTTGATCTTCGTCGCATCGGTCTCCTGCGAAGCCAGGTCGAGCTGGGCCTCCATCGCCGGGTCGTTGTTCTTGCCGTAGTCGTTTCCGCCGGCCAGCTTGAAGATCTGCTGGGCGCCGGCAACGACGTACGGCGTGCCGACCCACGCGAAGATGATCAGGTCGAAGTCACCTGATGCCAGCGTGCCACCGAGCGAGTCGAGCGGAGTCGGCTTGACGGTGATACCCAGCGCCTTGAGCTGCGTCTGGATGACCTGGCAGGTTGCCTGGCGCAACACGTTGCCGGTGGTGTACGAGCAGCGGATCGAGACCGCCTTGCCGTCCTTGTTCTTGAGCGCGGAGCCCACGCCGGTGTAACCGGCGCTGGTCAGCATGGACTTGGCCTTGGTGGCGTCACCAGAGCCCTGCCCGCTGGCGGTCACGTTGTCGGTGTAGCCGTCCTGACCCGGCACGTACATGTGGCTGCCGAGCGGTGCCGCACCGGGAACGAACTGGCCGACCGTCCTGGCGATGATCTGCTTGCGGTCGATCGCCGTGAAGATCGCGGTACGCAGCACCTTGTCCTTCAACAGCGGGGTGGTCGTGTTGAAGTCCAGGTGCTCCCATTGCAGGCCCTTGCCCAGGTAGGAGCTGACGCCTTGGATGCCGCTGACCTGCTGGGTGATATCGGCATTGGGCTGCGGGTAGATCGCCTGCACCTCGTTGTTGGTCAGCGCCGGGACCTCCTGCGTCTGGTCAGTGATGATCCGGAAGATCACCTTGTCCAGGCTCGGCTTGACCTTGCCGTACCACTTCGGGTTCGGGATCTCGGTAACCGAGGTGTCCTTCACGGCGGCGCTGACCATGTACGGACCACCGGAGTACGTCGGCTGGGTGGTGTCGAACCACTTCGTCGAAGCCGCCAGGCCCTTCGGAGTGTTCGGGTTACCGTGCTGGGCCGCGACATGCGCCGGGTACATCGACCCGAACATGCTCTTCCAGTCGCTGAACGGGCGCTTCATGACGACGGTGACGGTCTTGCCGTTGTCCGACCCCGTCAGCGACTTGACCTGGTCGTAGCCGGAGGTGCTGGCCGGGCCGCAGTCCGGGCACTGAGCCGGATCGGAGGTCTTCCACTGGTATTCGAAGTCCGAGGCGTCGATCGGCGTGCCATCGCTCCACACGGCGCCCGGCTGGATCTTGTAGACGAGGGTCTGCGGGCTCGCGCTCGTCTGCTCGGCCGAGACCAACACGTCGGTGTTCAGGAACGGCTTGAGGTCCGGGCTTGCGTTGAAAGCTGTCGGGAGCAGGCCATCCATGACCTCAGCGAACTCGAAGGTGTTCGAGTTCGCCGTGTTGATGTTCCAACCCGAGATCGTCTTCTCGAGGACATAGGTGACGGTGCCGCCCTGCTTGACGGCCGCGGTGTTGCAGTCGTTCGGCTTGGTCGCGCAATCCGCCAAATTCCCGGTCCCCTTGGTGCCCGCAGTCGCGGCGCCGTTGGGCTGCGCATTCGTGGCGCTGGTGGTGCCGCCGCTGCTCTTCTTGGTGCTAGAGCAGGCAGTAACCGCGAGCGCGAGCGCTGCCACACCGGCGACGAGCGCCTTCGTTTTGTGGACTCTCACTGGTGAGTGACCTCCTGTGTGCTGGCCCGCGGACGATCTGCCCAGCGGCCAATGGCACAGTCAAGTCCCGGTTTGACACGAATGGCAAGCAGGGCAGACGATCGTGACCAAGTGGTAATAGTGCTGATACTCAGCCGCGTCATGTGACTTGTTCACCTGCGCGGGGGACTGCGATCAGGCAGAAAGGGGAACTCGGCGCGTGTCTGATTGACAATGTGCGCATCCACGTCCGCCAAGAGCACCGTTTCGCCGACGCTCGCCTCGGCGAGCGTGCGCCCCATGGGATCGATAACGGCCGAATCGCCCAGGTATGGGAGGTCCTTCGCGGCGCCGACCCGGTTGACGCCGAGCACGTACGCCTGGTTCTCGATGGCCCGGGCCCGCAGCAGCGACCGCCAGTGCTCCCGGCGCGCTTCCGGCCAGTTCGCGGGCACGACGTAGAGATCCGTGGCCTCGGCCAGCGCCCAGAACTCGTCCGCGAAACGCAGGTCGTAGCAGACGAAGACGCTCACCCGAAGCCCGTCGACGTCGACGGTCAGGTACCGGTCCCCCGCCGCGTAATGCTCGTGCTCGCCCGAGTAGCTGAACGGGTGAATCTTCGCATAACGGGACACAGTGCCGTCCGGCGCCGCAACGATCCCGTTGTTGCGGTATCGGCCGTCGGCGCCACGCTGCGCTACCGACGCGACCAGGAAGGCGTCATGCTCGGCCGCGCGATCGAGCAGGAATCGTTCGTTCGGGCCGCCCTCCTCCTCGGCGATCCGCTCGGGTCGCATCGAGAAGCCGGTCGCGAACATCTCGGTCAATGCGATCAGCCGCGCGCCACCGGACGCGGCCAGCGCGATCAGCGGCGTGACGTGCTCGCGGGTCCGGGCGGCGTCCTCCCAGGTGATGTCGTGCTGGATCGCCGCGACCCTCACGGCGCCGCCTCCTTGAGCCGGCGCAGCGCCTCGGCGAGGACGTCCGGACGCTTGCAGAACGCGAACCGCACGAGCGTGTCCCCCGCCGACGAGTCGTAGAACACGCTGCTCGGTATCGCGACGACGCCGGCGCGGTGGGGCAGCTCCCGGCAGAACTCCACGGCATCGCGCTGCACGTCCACCGTCGCGAAGTAGGTCGCCTCGGGACGGACGACATCGAAGCCGAGGTCGGCGAGACCGTCGCAGAGCAGGTCGCGTTGCTGCTGGAGCCCGCCGGCGAGCGCGCCGTAGCTGCCCGCGTCAAGCGCCTGGGCCACGGCGGGCTGGAACGGCGCGCCGCTGACGTAGGTCAGGAACTGCTTCACGGTACGGACGGCCGTCACCAGGCGAGCGGGCGCGGTGACCCAGCCGATCTTCCAGCCGGTGACGCTGAACGTCTTGCCGGCGCTGCCGATCGTGACCGTTCGGTCGCGCATGCCGGGCAGCGTCGCGATCGGGATGTGGGTGCGGCCGTCGAAGGTCAGATGCTCGTACACCTCGTCGGAAATGACCAGCAGGTTGCGCTGTCGCGCGATCTCGGCGACCTGGCTCAGCTCGGCGGCGTCGAAGACCTTGCCGGTGGGGTTGTGCGGCGTGTTGAGCAGAATCGCTTTGGTGCGCGGGCTGATCGCCGCCGTCAGTGCTTGTGGGTCGAACCGCCAACCGTTTCCGGACCGCTCCAGGGTGACGGCGCGCCGCTGCGCGCCGCCCAGCGCGATGCACGCCGCATAGGAGTCGTAGTAAGGCTCGAAGACGACGACCTCGTCGCCCGGACCCGCGAACGCGAGGATGGCCGACGCGATGGCTTCGGTGGCACCGGCGGTGACCAGCACCTCAGACTCGAGGTCGTAGTCGAGGTCATAGTGGCGGCGCTGGTGCCCGGCGATCGCCCGGCGCAGCTCGACGATCCCGATCCCGGGCGGGTACTGGTTGTGCCCGGTGCGGATTGCCTCGACGGCGGCGGCAAGCAGTTCGGGCGGCCCGTCGGTGTCCGGAAAGCCCTGGCCCAGGTTGATGCTGTCCGTGCGCACGGCCAGCGCGGACATCTCCGCGAAGATCGTCGTCCCGAATCCGCGCATGCGATCGACGAGCGGATCCGCGCTGGGCACGGTGTCGAGCCTAGTTTGTTCGCGTCGGTGCGCGGGTAGCTATGTGCCATGCCACAGAGAGCGTGGAGTGCGAAACGCGAGCGGCAGTACGAGCACATCGAGAAGGGCCTCGAACAGCGAGGTCGAAACAAGGAGCTGGCCGAGGAGATCGCGGCCCGGACGGTCAACAAGGAGCGCGCCCGCAGCGGCGAGGCAACGCAGGCTTCCCGGACGTCCATCAACGACATCTCGTCGTCACGGCGTGGTGGCCTGCGGTCGCACTCGGGGCCCGGCGGTCGCACTCGTGACCAGCTCTACGAAGAGGCGAAGCGCAAGAACGTCAGGGGCCGCTCGAGGATGACGAAGGCGGAACTGGAGCGGGCCGTCGGCCGCTGAGTTGACCCTGGACCGGGGCGGGGGCACACTGCCGTGTTATGCGCGCGTTAGGTGTACTGGCCGTTTCTTTGGTACTGGCCCTCGGGTCGGTCGTGCCGGCGTCCGCCGCCGCGCGCCCGCCGCACTTCGCCAACTGCACGGCCATGCACAAGGCGTCGACGAAATACCGCGGCGGCATCGCCCGGGTCGGCGCCCACGACAAGCGCCCCAATGGCGGGCACGCGAGATACAAGCCCTACGTCAACACGGCGTATTACAACGCGAACATCAAGATGGACCGCGACCACGACGGCATCGCCTGCGAGCAGTAGGCGCACTGAGTTCGGCTTTGCACCCACGTTCGTCGCTAACGGGGGCGCGGTAGCACGGAATCCGGGTGCAAAGCGGGTCGCGGCGG